>JBBTJH010000273.1:0-5055 GCA_038059555.1 Pseudomonadota bacterium
TTTAAGTCCGGCGGAGAACAAGTGACCCATCGCCTTCGCCTCGCGCTAGCCGTCGGTCTTGCCGCCTTTTCGGCAAGCGGCGCCGCGCACGCGCGAGGCAAATCGGCTGAGACAAGGATTTACAAGGCGAATAGCGGGCAAAGAGCGGTTGGCGAGAACGCCTCGCAGCCGGTGGAGCAGGCGATCGACACCCTGCGCGCCGAGCATGGCTGGTCCTTCATTTTTGACAGCCGTTTGATCGCCGATAAAAACCTCTCCGGGAAGGTGAAATCAATTCTGTCCGAGCGCGACCTCGTTGAGGCGTTCGCCTCGGCCGGCCTGCAATTGCATCAGGTCGCGGCGAAGACTTACGCGATCACCTCGCTGACAAACACAGTCGCAAGTCCTGAGATCGACACGCTGGCCGTCAGCGGCCCCGAAATGCCGATCGACACGATCCTGGTCATGGGCTCGTCAACGATGGCGCCCGCAATGACGGGGTCTAAAAGGATATTCAAGCTGGATGCAGATGACCTCGCCTTTTTAAACGTCACGGCGCCGGCGGAAGCGGTCTACAGCCTGCCGCAATCGCTCGCATCCTTCACGCCGTCCAATACCGCGCTCTTTGCGTCAGCGGCCGGCATCAGCCTTGCCGACCTGCGCGGTCTTGGTCCAAAACGCACGATGGTGCTGGTCAACGGCCGCAGGCGCACGCTGACGACTGGCGGCAATGGAGACATCGGCGGCGTCGATCTTGGCGCGATCTCCGAACCGCTGCTGGAGCGTATCGAGGTGCAAAGCCTGCCGGCCGGCGCGCGTTACGGCGCGGGCGCTGTCGCGGGGGCGATCAATTTTGTAACAAAAAACGACTTCGACGGGATGGAAGCCGGCCTTCGCCTCGGCATGTCGGAACGAGGCGACAGCGAGGAGATTTCGCTCCATGCGATCGCTGGCGGACAGATAGAAAACATCGGCTCGCTGACGGTTGGCCTCAACATAACCCGAAATGAGGGACTGGTCGGCGCCGACCGGGAATTTTCGGCGGTTCCGTACGGATACGCACTAAACGGCGTTAAAGATAATTCCCCAGCAGCTGCGTATTTGCCAGGTTTTGGCGGAAGCTCAACCACAGATCGTGGCGCGGTCGCCGGCGTCATCTTGTCCGACGGCACATTTTCCGCGTTTCCCAATGGCGAAACCTATGTGCCTGCCGCCGACGGTTCGATCGCTCCTTTTCGCGGCGCCCTCAACCAGCTTTATAATTGGGCGCAATGGCAAAGCGTCACTTTGCCGAGCGACCGCGTCATCGGACAATTATCATTCAAATCAAGACTATCGGACGATCTGAATTTCTTCATCGACGCGGAAGGGGGCGTCGTTGCGTCCGACACTGTGCTCGCGCCATTACCGGCGGCAAGATTTCGCGGGACCGATCCGGTCGCAGGCGATGCGGCGGTTATTTCCCTTTCAAACCCCTTTCTTCCCCAGTCCGTCATCGACGCCGCCCATGCGGCGTTCGGGTCGAATGTCTCCGCAGTTGTCTATGAACACCGTTTCGCCGAACTAGGTCCAAGGCGGCAACAGATCGATCGCCGGCACTTTGATCTGGCGACTGGAATTCAGCTTGGAGAAGACGATGACCGGACGCTGTCTCTCACCTATCGCTATGGAAGAAACCGCACGACATCTCGCGAACAGGACCGGGTGGATCAGGAAAAGGTGAAAGTCGCGCTCGACCCGGCCGTGTGCGCGGTAACGCCCGGCTGCGTTTTGGCGGACTTCTTTACAGCGCCAGAATTATCGAAGCCGGTGCTGGACTTCATCACCCTTCCCGAAATCAGCCGAATTCTCACCATCGACGAACACGAAATCACGGCGAACGCCTCGACACAGTTTTCGTTCGACGACGATCATGACGGGCGTCTTTCCGCCGGCGTCGAGTTGCGGCGCGCGGCGTTTTCCGATCTGGACAAAACGCCCGCCGGAGCTTCGCCGATCGCCTATCTCGGCGGAACGACGATGAAAGGCGTTCTCCAGACGCTCGAGGCTTATGCCGAGATCGACTCGCCCGTGTATCGCTCCGACAGGTTTCCGGGCGAGCTGGATGCCTCGCTCGCCTTCCGCCTCGCCTACTCTTCCAATTTCGAGGTTGCGACAAACTTTGAGGCGGGCGTCGACTGGCGGCCGATCCCGGGCGTCGCTCTCTTCACGCGTCAGCATATCGGCGACCGCACGCCTGACATCATCGAGATGCTTGCGATCGGGTCGGGTCTCGAAACATACTTCCAGGATCCTTGCGGCGCGGATCCGGCTGACCAGTCGGACATCATCAAGGCGAATTGCGCAACGGCAGGACCGCTCGGCGTCAACCCGGGGTTTGTGCAAACAGCAACGCTCGCCGCCGAGACATTTTACGGCAATCCGGATTTGAGCCCGGAACATGTCCGCAGCGGCGCCTACGGCGTCACCCTCTCGCCGACTGAGCTGGTCGATGCGATCCCCGGCAGTCTGGAGCTGACAGCGACATGGCTCGATTTCAAAATCAAAAATTCAATATTCGCGCCGTCAGACGTTCTTTTCGACTGTTATTCAAGTCCGGGTTTTAAAGGCCAGAATTGCCTTATTAATCCAAGAACCGGCTCGCCGTCGATCATCCGCGACCCCTCAACACGCCAGATCGTTTCCTTTGACAGCGTATTGGCGAATGACGGCGATCTTCGATGGCGAGGCCTCGACCTTGAAATGCGTTATGCGCTGCAACCTGAAAATCTTGCATTCGCCGATTCTCTCTGGATGAGCGTTTTGCACACCTACACGGACGAAGTCGCCATGACGCAATTCGGGTCGACCCAGCGTCTCGACGGACTGCTGGATTATCCCCGTCATAGAACGCTCGCCTCAGTCGGCGTTGAAAAGGGTCGATGGAGCTTTGTCGCTTATGCGAACCGGCGCGGGAGAGCGCTCACCGCCCGCAGCCTGCGCCCGGAAGCGCGCGTTCCTGCAGCGCTTTACATCGATCTTACCGGGCGTTTTGAAGTGACCGACAACGCCTATGTGCAGCTCGGCGTAAAAAACCTGACAGATAGAAAGCCGGATATCACCGCTTTCAACACCGTCGGAAATTTCGCGCCGCAATTCTATGACCCGATCGGGCGGCGCTACACGCTCGCTTTCCGCATCAACTTCTAGACCAGATTTTCCAAAACGCCTGCCGGAAGGCGGCGCTATCGAAGTTGTTGCCGGATCACCAGCTTCAATCCTGACCAGGTTTCGTCGACCGCGCAGACTTTGATGTCCACAAGCCCTAAGGGCAGCGCGATGTCGCGAATGGCCCCTTCGGTCATGTCGGATTGAACGCCGGAGGATTTTTTCGGCCATGAGACCCAGATCATGCCGGCGGGCGCGATCGCTTCGAGCAATTTCGGCAACATGCTCTCGAGGCGCTGCCGCTTGGCGACGAAAATATGCGCGAGGTCCAGATTTTTGCCGGGCGTCTTTCGAAAGACGACACCTTCAGGCAGAGGCGCCGTCAGGGACGCATAATCTTTCGGCGCGTTGAAGATATAAGCGGTAACCCCCGGCTTGTACCCAAGTTTTTTCCAGAGCGGCGTTCCAGAATAGCCGGCGGGCATTCTAGTTCTCCGGCAGATTTTCTTCAAAGAAGCGGATCGCATTCTCGCCCATCACGGCTTTGATAGCCGCTTCATCAAGTCCCTCGTCCAGCAACGCCTGCGTCAAGGCTGCAGCTTCAGAAGCGTCAAAGGGAACGGTTGTCGCGCCGTCGAAATCCGATCCGAGCGCGACATGGTCGGCGCCGACAAGTGAGACCGCGTAGGCGATGGCGTCAGCGATCGATTGCACCGTCGGCGCGCAAACGGCGCCGTCCCAGAAACCAACGCCGGTAAGGCCGCCTTTTGCCGCCACGTCTTTCATCAGCTCATCTGGAAGATTGCGGGGGCTGTCGCACTGTCCGCGAAGGCCTGTGTGCGAGACGATGACCGGCGCCTTCGTGATAGCCAGCGTGTCGCGAACGACAGCTTCTGACGAATGCGCGACGTCGATAATCATTCCCTTCATCTCAGCTGCTGCGACCGCCGAGCGCCCGAATTCGGTCAGCCCTTCATGCGAGACGCCATGCAGCGATCCGCCGAGCTCATTGTCGAAAAAGTGCTGGAGGCCGAGAACGCGGTAGCCGGCGGCGTAAAGCCGGTCGATATTGGCGAGATCGCCCTCGAGGGGATGAGCGCCTTCGGTCGCGAGAATGACGCCAAGCCCGTTTGACGCCATGCGCGCGCGCAAATCCTCTCTGGTGCGAATGATGGCGACAGCGCCGGCAGAGCGCTGTTCAGCCTCCTCCGCCCGCTTGGCGATATGGAGCGCGCGCTCGGCGAGGCTTGACCAGGTTTTTGCCGGCCAGCGTTCTGCGATCGTCAGCAAGGTGATGTTGTCGGTATCGCCCGAGTTTTTGTCGTAGTTCATTTTTTTGGGCGTCTTGGTGACGGCTGCGAGAACTTGCAGGCGATATCCGCCCTCGATCAGCCGCGGCGCGTCGGTGTGACCATGCGATTGACGTTTTGAAAAATCCCTGTCCCAAAGCAGCGCGTCATCATGAAGATCGGCGAGCCGCAAGATCGCGTGCAACGCTTTTGCCTCATCGCTGATTTCATACGGCGCGTGCGGGACGATCTTGTTCAGCGAGCGATCGACGCGCCCGGGAACGACGAAGAAAAAGACCGCAGCGCCGATGACGGCGATGATGGCGGCGACACCGCCGATGACCCTGATCATGAGGTTCTCCATGAAAAACGCGCGGCCACAGCAGGGACCGCGCGCTCTGAACTTGCAAGCGTTGAGCTCAGCCTACTCGGCGGCGAAGCAATAGGTGCAAATCTTGTTGCCGTCCGGATCGCGAAGATACGCCGCATAAGCGGTCGGCGTGAACGTGCGCGGGCCGGGCTTTCCCTCGCAGGTTCCGCCCGCCTTGAGGCCGGCTTCGTGAAACGCATGAACGGCCTTGCGGGAGGGCGCGGCAAAACCGATCGTGCCGCCATTGGAGTAGGTCTAGGGGATCCCGTT
>JBBTJH010000274.1:0-3647 GCA_038059555.1 Pseudomonadota bacterium
GAAACGCGCCGCGTGAGGTCTATCGATTAACCCCGCTAAAAATGGGGGGATTACCCTACGTCGTGTACAGACAAACAAAAAAGAGGGTCAATTTTGGATGCCGATAGGGGGGGGGCAGTTTTGAATGCCGATTGACATTCCGTAAACGACGTATCCGGATTGTCCGTACAAAAATGCTGGACCCCGCATGAAAGAAGGATTCAAACTCGAGAGGGTGCGGGCATTATCCAGATAATCCGGAAAAGTTCGCGCTCAAGGTTGTAGAGGCTACCCCGCCTTCTTCGTCCACACGGAGCTGCGGCGCAGCGCGGCCGAGACCTTGCCGGTGCGCTTGCCGTTGGTCGCGTGGTGCGCCCAGAACGCCTTGTCGAAGGACGGCGCGCCATGCTCGCGATAGATGACGCCCATCGCCATCGGGAAGGCCGGGTTCTTCATTTCGACCAGGAGATGCGCGAGCGTTTTATTGGACTCGTTGTGAACGAGCACGGCGCCGGCATCGACGCCGCCCTCGCCGACAGCGACGATTTCAAGGCCGAAGGTCTCCGGGTTGAAACGGATGCCCTTTTTTCCGCCGGCGTAGAGGAGCGGCTTGCCGTGCTCGACATGGATCTGATTGTCGTCGGCGACTTTCTTTTCCGTAAAGCCCGCAAAAACGTCGGCGTTATAGACGATGCAGTTCTGGAATATTTCGACGAACGAGGTGCCCTCGAACGCGTGCGCGGCTTTCAACGTCTCGATCAGCGGCTTCGTCGCCGTATCGACGCCGCGCGCGATGAATTTGGCGCCGGCGCCGAGCGCGAACGCGCACGGGTTTAGCGGCTGGTCGACCGAGCCCTTGGGCGACGACGGCGAGCGCGTGCCGACGCGGCTCGTGGGCGAGTATTGCCCCTTGGTGAGGCCGTAAATCTCGTTGTTGAACAGCATGATCTGCAAGTTCACATTGCGGCGGATGACATGAAGGAGATGATTGCCGCCGATCGAGAGCCCGTCGCCGTCGCCGGTGACGAGCCAGACGTCGATCTCGGGGTTCGCGAGCTTTAGCCCCGTCGCAAAAGCCGGCGCGCGGCCGTGGATCGTGTGAAAGCCGTAGGTGTTCATGTAATACGGAAAGCGCGACGAACACCCGATGCCGGAGACGAACGCGGTTTTGGAAGGAACCGCGCCGATATCGGCCATGGTCTTTTGAACCGCTTTCAAAATCGCATAATCCCCGCACCCCGGGCACCAGCGCACTTCCTGATCGGTTTCGAAATCTTTGATGGTGAGGGGAGCGTTCATTTTATCACTCTTTGGTTGTCATTCCGGGGCGCGCGCAGCGCGAACCCGGAATCCAGATATGGTTCGTACAAAGATGGATTCCGGGTTCCGGCTTCGCCGGCCCCGGAATGACGGAGAGGGTTGGCGCGCGCCATCACTCCGCCGCCTTCGCAACGCGCGCGTGGATGCGGATCGCTTCCAGTATCTCTGAAATCTTGAACGGCTGGCCGGTGACTTTGGTGAGCGATTCAACCGGGATCTCGATACGGTCGCGCAAGAGCGTTGCCAGCTGGCCCATGTTCATTTCGGGGACGAGCACACGCTCATAGCCGCGCAGCAGCTCGGCAAGGTTTGATGGGAACGGGTTCAGCCAGCGGATGTGGATTTGCGCGACGTCGAGGCCGTCTTTGCGCGCCGCTTCGACCGCGCGCCAGATCGGTCCATGCGTCGAGCCCCAGCCGACGACTGCGAGCGGGCCGCCGCCTGGGCCCTGTTCGATTTTTTGCGGCGGGATGAATTTCGCGACGGACGCGACCTTGGCGAAGCGCAGATCCGTCATCTTCTGGTGGTTCGCCGCGTCATAGGAAATGTCGCCGGTCGCGAAATCTTTTTCGATGCCGCCGACGCGGTAGGCGAGGCCCTCCATTCCGGCGTGGACCCACGGGCGGCCTTGCGTTTCGGGATTGCGATTCCAGATCGCGCGTTTGACGTCGGTCGGATCGGCGCCTTGCGGAACCGCCGGCGCGGCGTTCGTGGTGATTTTCTCGAACTTCTCCATGTCGGGGATCAACCAGGGGCCCGCCGCATTCTGGATATAGCCGTCGGTCAACAGGAAGACCGGCGTCATGTGACGAAGCGCGACGCGCGTTGCCTCAATCGCGACCTCGAAGCAATCGTCGGGGCCTGAGGCTGCAATGACCGGCACGGGCGTGTCGGCGTTTCGTCCGTAGACGGCCTGATAGAGATCCGACTGCTCGGTCTTGGTAGGAAGGCCCGTCGAGGGACCGCCGCGCTGCGAGTTGACGATCAGGAGCGGCAGCTCGGTCGCAACCGCAAGGCCGATCGCTTCGGTTTTGAGCGCAATCCCGGGGCCGGAGGAGGAGGTGACGCCGATCTGGCCGCCATAGGACGCGCCGATCGCCGCGCAGCAGGCGGCGATCTCGTCTTCGGCCTGAAACGTGGAAACGCCAAGCTCGCCAAGGCGCGAGAGATAATGAAGAAGCGCCGAAGCCGGCGTGATCGGGTAACCGGCAAAGAGCACGGGCTTGTCCGCGAGTTCGCCGGCGGCCGCGATGCCGAGCGCCAACGCTTCAGCGCCGGTGATCGAGCGATACTCTCCCGCCGTCATCGGCGCTGCGCCGACGCGGTATTGCGGAAGCTCGGCCGACAGCTCGGCCGTTTCGGCGTAAGCGTGACCGGCGTTGAACGCCATCATGTTGCCGGCGAGAACATCGGGCTTGCCTGCGAATTTGCGGTTGATCCACGCTTCAATCGCGGCGCGGTCGCGGCCGAACATCCATAAGACGCAGCCAAGCCCCCAGAAATTCTTGCACTGCTCGCCGTCGCGCTTGTTAAGCCCTGAGGGCTTCACCGCTTCGAGCGTTTGCGTCTTGATCGGAATTTCAATGACGCGATAGCCGGCAAGCTCGCCGGTCGTGCGCTGGTCTTTTTTGATGTTCGCCTTGGCGAAATTGCGCTCGTTAAACTCGTCGGTGTTGAGGATGATCGTCGCGCCCTTCGGCATCAGCGGCAAGTTCACCTTCAATGCGGCCGGATTGAACGCGATCAGCACGTCGGGCGCGTCGCCCGCAGTCGCGATCCTTCTCGCCCCGAGATTGATCTGGAACGCCGAGACGCCAAAGGTCGTGCCGACCGGCGCCCGGATCTCGGCCGGGAAGTCCGGGAAGGTCGAAAAGTCCGACCCCGCCATCGCCGTCGAATCGGCGAACTGGCTCCCTAAAAGCTGGATGCCGTCGCCCGAATCGCCGGCGAACCGCACGACGATCGAAACCTCATCAATCGGATTGGTCATGTATCAGGCCCGCTGTTCCCGCTGTCAGACCCCTATCCTAACGTGAGTAGGGCGGCAGGCGAATGAAAAAAGGCCGCACGCCGGGAAGCGCCAGCCACAGGGCGAGCATATTTCAGGACCGTGAGGGCCAGACAAGACCCGGGGCGCCTAGAGCGGTGGAAAACCTTCGAAAAGTGAACGGTTTACAGAGAGGCTCTTAAGTCAGCACAGGGCTTAGCCGGTCAGCGGGCGCGCCAGGGAAGGGGGCAGCGCGCCCGCCGGGGCTATCGGTCATTCCGCGGGGTTCAAGCTGCGGGTGATCCGATCGCCTTTTCGATTTTGGATCGGTTTTGTTCGACGATTTCCTGCTGGCAATTGC
>JBBTJH010000275.1:0-2740 GCA_038059555.1 Pseudomonadota bacterium
AGAGCTTTATTTCGCGCGGGTTGCGCTCGAAGGAACGATCCTCAAGCCCAACATGGTGATCAGCGGCAAAAAATCCGCCAAACAGGCGAGCGTTACTGAAATCGCCGAAAAGACAGTCAGATGTTTCCGCCGCGCCGTCCCCGCCGCCATCCCCGGCATCGTCTTCCTGTCGGGCGGACAGTCTGACGAAGAAGCGACCGCCAATCTGAACGCGATGAACGCCGAATATAAACGGGTCATGCCGTGGGCGCTGTCGTTCTCTTATGGCCGCGCGTTGCAGGCGGCGCCGTTGAAGGCGTGGAGCGGCAAAGCGGAAAACGTCGCAGCCGGCCAGCGCGCCTTCCTCCACCGCGCAAAAATGAACGGCCTCGCCCAGCTCGGCAAATGGTCGGACGGCCTCGAAAACGCGGCGTAGAAAGCCTCTTGCCATCCGCTTTAATTCGCCGCCGTCTCGCACGCCTTAGACAAGTGCCCTTGCAGAAACCGCCAGCGCCCGTCACGGGCGATCGCGACGCCGGTAAACGCGCCAGCGAAGTTGAAGGTAAAATCAGGCGTAACAAAACCGATTGAAACCGCAGAGCGAAACGCAGCAGCGTCAGCCGAGAGCGGCGTCACGACGATGTCGCCGATTTCAGTTTTAATGACCGCGTTCATCGCCGCAACCCGATCGACGCCGGCGATGACCGCCACATGATCCTGGTAGGCGACAGCGCCATCTTCAATCCAGGCGAAGTCCGGATCGTCCGCATAAAGGGATTTCAAATCCTCCCATCGGCCTTCGGCTCCGGTGGCGCTCCATTCGCGCAGCAAAATCTCGACATCCTCGCGGACTGAATTCGCGTCAATCGCCGACGCTTCAGTAACGGCTCGCGGCTCCGCAGACGGGGCCGGCGGCGCACAAGCCGCGCACAAAACCGCCAAACCCGCGACCAGTTTTTTCACCGGATGTTTTCCTTTCGCCATCTAGAAAAGCCGCTCCACCGGGCGCCGGCCTCCCTTGAATAAGGCTGTCGCTGCGACTATAGAAGTAAACTGACTAGTGTAACTCGACAAAAAACAGCCAGGACGCCCTCAATGACTGTCGCCCCGATCGAGATTGACCCAGAAAATCTCGTTTATGTTCAAGGCTTTGCGACACCGCCGACCCCGCAATTCCGCCCCCTTCACGCGCTCGTCTCCGCGTTCCGGCTGATCGCCAACAAGGACGATACGCGTCAGGTCTTCGAGGTAGTGACGGCGCTTTCCCGCGATTCGGGCCGCCGCCTGTTCGAGCGTTTCGTCTCTACCCCTTACGGCAAACGCGTCGTCAACGAGCCGGTGAAGCTTGAAAGAATCCTCGGCGATTTCCCGGCGCTCCGCGCGATGCCGGCGGGGACGTTCGGCAAGGCCTATGTCGATTTCATGGATGAAGCAGGGTTCACGCCGCAAGGGCTGATCGACGCTGCGGTCGAGGCCGGCGTCGGCATGAAGGAATATCCTGAGCTCGCCGAATTCCAGCGCACCTTCACCCATCTCGAAGTCAGCCACGACCTCTGGCACGTCATCACCGGCTATGGCCGCGACCCGTTGGGCGAGATCTGCAATCTCGTTTTCACCCGCCGCCAGACGCGCAATCCGGGCCTTCGCCTCATCATTTTCATGGGGCTCACGGCGATCAAGCTTGAGCGCTGGTCGATGCCGGCGCTAAAGGCCGCGCGTGAAGCCGCGCGCATGGGCGACAGGGTCGATTTCCTCCTTCAGCACGATGTCGAAGCGCTGTTAAAGCGCCCGCTCGCGGACGTTCGCGCCGATCTCGGCTTCATCGAGCCGGCCGTTTATAACGCCATTCCGTATGCGGAAAAACATTCGGTCCTTCGCCCGAAGGTGGCGGGGACGCAGACCGAACGCGAACAGGCAAAAGGCCTCGCGCAGGCGGCGTAATCTAACCCAGATTGAGGCCTCCCATTTTCGCAGCGGGCGTTCTATGAGGGCCCCATGACTGATCGTTGCCGCCTTTACCTCATCACGCCGCCGCTGATCGCGGATCTTGCGGCCTTTGCCGAAAATCTGAAGGCCGCTCTCGGCGGCGGCGATGTCGCCTGCCTGCAGCTGCGGCTGAAATCGCCGGAGGGAGTTAGCGCAAAGGATGACGAGATCTTGCGCGCGGCGGAGAACATCGCGCCGATTGTCAGCGCGGCGGACGTCCATTTCCTCATCAATGACCGGCCCGATCTTGCAAAGCGCGCCGGAGCTGACGGCGTTCATATCGGCCAGAAGGACGCAGCCTACGCCGAAGCGCGCGCGCTTCTAGGGCCCAAAGCGACGATCGGCGTCACCTGTCATAATTCGGTCGATCTCGCGATCAGTGCGGGCGAGGCCGGCGCCGACTATGTCGCCTTCGGCGCCTTCTTCCCGACACGGACGAAAGAAGCCCCCGCGCGCGCCGAAATCGCGCTCATTGAAAACTGGTCGTTCGCAACCAATGTCCCCTGCGTCGCCATCGGCGGGATCACGGCCGAAAATTGCGGGGGGCTCGTCGCCGCCGGCGCCGATTTCATCGCGGTATCATCCGCCGTCTGGGAAGCCTCTGAGGGCCCTGAAACCGCCGTTGCAAGGTTAAATAAATCGATCCTCGCGGCGGCCCTGGCCCGGCACGATTGATGCTCCGCTGACGCGGGTTTTTGCGTCAAGGGCGATCAATCATGCGTCAATACCAATGCTTTTTGCTTGTCAGTTCTGTCGCGCTTTGCGCCGTCTGTCC
>JBBTJH010000275.1:2750-8284 GCA_038059555.1 Pseudomonadota bacterium
CCCGACTCGATGGCGTGGATGATCTTGGGATCACTCGCCCGCAGCGCTCGCGGCCTTGGTTAATTCTCCAGCGCCCGCCGCGCCGAAAAAAGCGGCCGGCGCCGAGCGATTAGAGATGGAGCTCGCGCACAAGGCGCTGCTTGACGGCGACTACGCAAAGGCGAGAGCGCTCGCCGAGCCCTTGGCGAAGAAAAACGATGCAGCCGCCAATCATCTCCTCGGCTATCTTTATGAAAAAGGTCTTGGCGTTCGCGCCGATATCGGCGCGGCGCTGCGCCATTACGGCGACGCGGCGATCGCCGGCAACTCCGACGCGCAATTAGCGCTCGGCGTTCTCGCTTTTGAAGGAGACGGGGTCTACCCGGATTATGAACGCGCCGCCGGCTGGTTCCGCCTGGCGGCCGCGCAAGGCGATCCGCGGGCGGACGTTCGCATGGGACTTCTCTACGCTGAAGGCCTTGGCGTTGCGCAAAGCAGCGTCGCCGCTGCGCATCATTTCGCCAAAGCGGCAGGAAGAGGCGACGCCGAAGGCCAGTTCTGGCTCGGGCTTTCCTGGCTGAACGGCGACGGCCTGCCGCAAAGCTATCAAAAAGCGGCGACGAATTTTGAAAGCGCCGCGCGTCAGGGCCATGGCGAGGCCGCCTATCATCTCGGGCTGATGTACGAATCACCTGTTCTCGGCGCGCCGGATGTGAACAAAGCCGTTCTTTATATGCGCGCTGCGGCTGAAGCGGGCTTTCCCGCCGCCTACGCCGCGATGGGGCTGATGGTTCATCGCGGCGACGCGGAAGGGCGCGCAGCAGACTGGTTTGAAAAAGGCGCCCATGAAGGCGACGCGCAATCGGCGTTTCTCTATGCTGTCGCACTATATGAAGGCGACGGCCGCGCCAAAGACATCCTCGGCGCACTGACGATCCTTGACCAGCTGATCGCCTCTAAAACCGCGTCAGAGCCGCTGAAAGCGCAGGCGGCCGCATTGGAAAAATCGATCCGCGCGAAGACCCCCGGGCCGCTCACATTGCGCAACTGACCCCTTGAACCGCCCTGAGGACCTCCCCAAGTCGGTAAGAACGACAGGAGGGGACGATGGGTTTCTTCAGTATTTTCCTGCGTTTTCTCAACGCTCCGTTTCTCGCGCTCTCGCGGCTGCTGCGGGGTGCTTCCCTGCAAACGGTTGAAAAAAGCAGCGCCGGCCGTATCGCCAAGAATGCTGGCGGCGAGGGGCGTTTTGAAGATGAGGGCGCGGCCGTCGCCGACGGGCGCTCGCTTTTTTTCAAACGCCTCGCGCGCCCAACGCTTGTCGAGCGCACGGCCGCCGATCTGACCATCGAGGAAGCGAAGGAATATGCGGCAGAAGCGCTGAAATTTTATACCTATCCGTTTCCGCTCTTTGCGCCCGCCGATTTCTTTTACGAAGAGGTCGAGCAGGGCTATGTCGATCACGTTCTCGGCCGCAACGAGGGCTCTGCGGACGCGAATTTTCTCGACATCATGGACCGCTTCCGCCGGGAGCTTAACGGCAACACCGCGCGGCTCTTCCTCGTTTATGCGCCAGCGCTCCTTGTGCTGACGATAGGCGCCCCGATCGCGCTACCGGCGGCTTTTTCGCCCTTGCTGGGGGAGAAATTCGCACTCGCCGTGCCCGGCGCCGAGGGCTTTGCGATCGCAGGGCTCGCGCTCGCCGCCGGGCTCTTTCTCCTCATGCTGCTCTATCACTGGCCCTATAAGGTGACGCAGCAGCAAAACCTTCTCGGCCTCGACAATTACGTCACGTCGAAATTCTCGCGCATCAACCAGAATTTTCAAGTCGCCAAACGCCGCGCCATGAATGTCGAGCGCAACATGCGCATGCATCAGGCGGCTGAGCTGAAAGAGGAAGCGGGCGTCTGGACCATCAATTATCAATGGTTCGCGATGCGGCTTTTGTTCTGTGAGATGACGGTCCGGAACAAGCTCTATCAGATCCGCCGCAACACGACGCTCTACGGCGTCGCGGGCGCCGCGCTCTCGGTCGCGATTGCGCTGGCGCTCGCTTACGCCGGCGAAGCGACGGGCCTTGCGGGCGCTGGTGAAATCCTCATCCTCTCCGCGCTGTTCATCGCGGCCGCCTACCTCGTCATCATGGCCCACGCGACGCGCGAGACCTTGAGCGTCCTGCAGCCCAAAGAGTGGAATCGCTTCCACCTCGTCGATCTCCACGAAACCGTCCGCGACCATGTCGGCGAGGACAAACTGCAGATCGTGACGTTCAGGGACCGGAACAGGCTGGAATAGGCTTACGCCGCTTCGGGTGTTTGCCAATCGAGATCTGGAAAGCGCGCATAATCGCGGTCGAGCGTCACCCATCTGCAGCCATGTTCGATGGCGAGCGCTGCGAACCAGGCGTCGGTGACGCGTGGACCCGTCGTTTCTGTTTCAAGGCACAGTTTTTTGAAAATCGACCAATGACGTTCGCCCGGCTCGACGATACGGCAATTCGGCTGGCTGGTGAGCGCTTTGGAAAATTCAAAACACTCTTCAAGCGTGCTCGGCTGTCGAAACGCCTTCACGTTGGTGGTGATGCGAATGAGCGCGCTCAGCGTCAGCGGAGAAATTCCGAACGCAGCGTCCCCTTCCGCGATTGCGGTCAGCCACGGGCGGATGCGCGCGTGCTGGTCCATGTCTGCGCGAAAAGCATAAATGAGAATGTTGACCTCGGGCAGGATCACGGGGAGCGCTTCATCCGCTCGACATAATCGAGATCGTCTTCCTCCTGCGCGTGTGTGCTGAGCTTTACAGCGTCTATGCCGGGCAGCAGCCCGCCCTTCGCCGCACTGATCGGGAGTTTCACCCGGCGCGGTTCTGCCGGCGCCGGCCGCTCGCTGACGACTTCGCGCAGTCCTTCCTCGAGCAGCGCGGTCAAGGTCGTTCCGCGTTCGCGCGCTTTCTTCCTTGCGAGGGCAAGTAGATTGTCGGGAAGGCGGATGGTCGTGACGGATTTCATATTTCACAACATATATATTTAGACATACATATGTCAAGCCGGGCGCCGACCCCGGCCCGCAAGCAAGTTTCCCTTTTGTTCTAAATCGCCTAGTCTCCCCCCATGACAGGCGTGATTCGCATTTTGGGTGTTGATCCTGGCTCTGGCGCGACCGGGTGGGGCGTCATTGAGAGCCATGGCGCGCGGCTCGCTTTTCTCGCGGCCGGGGTGATCCGCCCGAAACGGGCGCTCTCGCGGGCGGGGCGGCTCGCCGCGATCCATGAAGGGCTTGCGGCTCTCATCGCTGAGTGGACGCCTGCCGAAGCGGCGGTCGAGGAAACCTTCGTCAATGCAAGTCCGCGCGACGCGCTGGTCCTTGGCGAGGCGCGGGGCGTCGCGCTGCTGGCGCCGGCGCTTGCGGGGATCGATGTCGCCGAATATGCGGCGAACACCATCAAGAAATCGGTCGTCGGCAAGGGCCACGCGGAAAAAGCGCAAGTGCAAGCGATGGTGCGCCTTTTGTTGCCGGCATCGGGCGCGCAGGCGGCCGACGCGGCCGACGCGCTCGCCGTCGCCATCTGCCATGCGCATCACCGAGGGGCTGCAAATTTGATGAAGAGGTCCGCATGATCGGGCGCCTGAAAGGAACCGTCGCGACCGTCGATATCGACACCGCGCTCATCGACGTCGCGGGCGTCGGGTATGAGGTGCACGCGCATGCGCGTCTTCTCGGGCGCCTTGCGGTCGGCGAAGCGGCAACGCTCAGTATCGAGACGATCGTGCGCGAGGATCTGATCCGCCTCTACGGCTTTGAAAACGACGGCGAGCGCCGCGCGTTTCGGCTTTTGACCGGCGTCAGCGGCGTCGGCGCCCGGCACGCGCTCAGCGTGTTGCAGGTCTTGCCGCCGGACGTTCTTTATGACGCGATCGCGGCCGAGGACGTGACTTCGATCGCGCGCGCGCACGGCGTCGGCAAAAAACTCGCGCAGCGGATCGCGGCCGAACTGCAATCAAAGCTCGGAAGCCTCGCGGGCGCTTCCGGCGCGGGCCTTAAAGTCGTCGCGCGCCAGATGGCGGCGGGAAAGACCGCGCCCGCGAATAATGTCCGCGCCGATGCGGTATCGGCGCTCTCGCATCTTGGCTATGACGGCATAGACGCGCGCCGCGCGGTGAACATCGCGGCCGAGGCGGCGGGCGAGGGTGCGGCGGTTGAAGATCTGATCAAGCGCGCGCTGAAGGAGCTGGCGGCGTGAAAAGCGGGAATAGGCGATCGGGAATGGGGAATGGAGAGGTGAAACACCTTCCGTTCATCCCCGCGAAAGCGGGGATCCACCCGGCCAGAGCCATGGATACCCGCTTTCGCGGGGATGAACGTGGAGAAAGAATTACGCCCATTCCCCATCACCCATTCCCCATTCCCGCTCACGGCGCTCCCCATGGCTGAACCCCTCCGCAGCAATGACCGCCTCACCGACGGCGCCCGCAAGGCGGATGACGCCGACGCGGCGCTGCGCCCCAAACGCCTCGACGATTTCGTCGGCCAGGCCCGCGCGAAAGATAACCTCCGCGTGTTCGTCGAAGCGGCGCGCGCGCGCGAAGAAGCGCTCGACCATGTGCTCTTTCACGGGCCGCCGGGCCTCGGCAAAACGACGCTCGCGCAGATTGTCGCCAATGAGCTTGGCGTCAATTTCCGCTCGACCTCGGGGCCGGTGATCACGAAGCCCGGCGATCTCGCGGCGTTATTGACCAATCTCGAACGCGGCGATGTTTTGTTCATCGATGAAATTCACCGCCTCTCGCCGGCGGTCGAGGAAGTCCTTTATCCGGCGATGGAAGACTACTGCCTCGATCTGATGATCGGCGAAGGGCCGTCGGCGCGCTCGGTCAAAATCGACTTGCCGCGCTTCACGCTGATCGGCGCGACGACGCGCTCAGGATTGCTCGCAAAACCCCTGCTCGACCGCTTCGGCATTCCGGTGCGCCTCGATTTTTACGAGCACGCGGATCTCCAAAAGATCGTGCTGCGCGGCGCTGCAAAACTCGGCGCGCAGATGTCGGAAGACGGCGCGATGGAAATCGCCTGCCGAAGCCGGGGGACGCCGCGCGTCTCGGGAAGATTGCTGCGCCGCGTGCGCGATGTCGCAACGGTTGAAGGCGCCGGCCTCATCGACCGGGCTGTCGCCGACCGCG
This sequence comes from Pseudomonadota bacterium, assembly GCA_038059555.1. Classification (GTDB taxonomy): domain Bacteria; phylum Pseudomonadota; class Alphaproteobacteria; order Caulobacterales; family Parvularculaceae; genus Amphiplicatus. The sequence goes on from JBBTJH010000275.1 coordinate 7,903, forward strand.
CGCTGTTGCGGCTTGAAATCGACAAGCTCGGCCTCGATCCCCTCGACAGGCGCTATTTGAAATTGATCGCCGAGCATTTCGGCGGCGGGCCGGTCGGCGTTGAAACAATCGCCGCCTCGCTCGCCGAAGCGCGCGACGCTGTCGAAGACGTCGTCGAGCCGTTTTTGCTTCAGTGCGGCCTCATCCAAAGAACCCCGCGCGGCCGCGTGCTGTCGCAAAGCGCCTGGAAGCATTTAGGCCTCGCCGCGCCAAAGGGCGCCGAAGATTTATTCGAGGAATAGGGGTCAGGGGGCGAGATTGAATCGCCCAGCCTCACAAGCGCGCGCCCTCAGTCGCTTCGCGACAGCTCCCCCGTTGAAGAAACGGGGGAGCGGGGCTCTTC
>JBBTJH010000276.1:0-3151 GCA_038059555.1 Pseudomonadota bacterium
TAGCCTTGCGCGTGGCGGATGCGGACGTAATTTCCAAATGAACCATAAGGCCCCGCGCGCTCAATAACGCCGTCGCCTGCCGCCATGATCGGCGTGCCGCGCGCGGCGGCGAAATCGACGCCCTTGTGCGCTTTCTGGTAGCCTAAAATCGGATGCTTGCGCGTGCCGAAACCGGATGAAAGGCGCGCGCCGTCAATCGGCGTTTTCATCAACAGGCGGCGCGCGCTTTCGCCGCTTGCGTCGAAATAATCTCCCTTGCCGCCGCCATCGGCGGTTTCAAACCGGTAATATCCCTTTTCTTTCTGGCGTCCCCGCCATTTCAGCCGGCCGAAAAGAATGTCGCCCCCGCCGACCATGTTTCCAGCTTCATCGAAACGCACCTGGAAAATCGCTTCAAACTCGTCGCCCCCGAAAATCTCGCGTTGAAAATCGACGTCATAAGCGAACATCTGGGCAAGGCCCGCGATCACTTCATCCGGCGCGCCCTGACGTTTGGCGGAAATATAAAGACTGCCGTCGATGCGCCCTTCAATTGCGGCGATGCGCGTCGTCAACGGCGTTGTAAATTCTTTCGCCGTAAAGCCGCCGCTCGCCGCCTTCGCGAGCGTGATGCGCTTTTCAGGATCGACGCGAAAATCCAGCGATAACAGATAGGAAGGCGGCGGCTCTTTCTCGACGATCGCCTGAAAGAGCGTGCGGTTGGGTTCAGCGAGCGTCAGCGCGAATTCCTGACCGGGGCGAAGCCGGCGCATATTATAAAGCTTGCCGAACGCAAAGGCCGCCTCGTTCCTGTCCTCGGCGCGAACCCCGGCGCGGCGCAAGGCATCGACGAATGTCTCACCCTTGCTGAGCACGATGCGCTCATCATGGGGCGCTGCGGCGATGTCGCCGTTTTCTTTATCGTGCTGCGCGCTCGCCGATTGATTTTCTGTCAAATCGCTTTCGAAAAAAAACGACGGCGGCCGATCTTCTTCATCTGCAAGCCATGCCGAGGCGAAGGTGAGGACGGAGGCGGCGCTCGCGCCTGAAGGCGTTGGCGCCGCAGCGGGCGCCTGGGCGTCAGGTTTCAATCGAGGGGTCAACTTGTCATCGACCGTGACGGCGCTGATCTCAGGCGCCGGCGCCTCATCCGCCTCTAGGGGAGCTGGTACGAGTTGGCCGCTTGCAACAGGAGCCGCCTCAATCGAGGCGATCTCGATGGCTGCCGGCGGGGGCGCTATCTCAGGCGTTGTTGGGCGGCTTATCGCGAAGGCGAGAAACGCCGCGCCGCCTGCGAGGACACCAAGGGCGGCCGCCGCCGCGAGCGGCGCGCGCTTGAGGGTCGAGCCGGCGGCCGTCTGGCTCGGGTAAAGTGTTCTTTCGTCCCGCAAATTCGCCTCTTTCGCGGCGTATCTCTCGTTTGCGCTGGCTTTTATGTCAATGAAGATCGCGCGCCCGGACTATCGCCTGAGCGGGCTTAAATGCCGGCCTCGCTTTTCGGTGCAATTTTCGCCATGCTGGCAGGGCTTTTCTAAGGCGTCGGCGCAAATTCCGCGCGGCAAGCGGGGGCCGGCGCCCGAGGGGAATTGAAACGCGCGTAGGAGTTGGCGGATGCGGTTGGTCGCCCGCTTGATGTTTGGCGTTGTCGTCGTCCTCGTTTTAACGGGGGCCGCGCTCTATCTCCTGCGCAAACCGATTGCGGCAGCGGCGGTTGAACGCGTCATGGCCGGCGCCCGTCTCGAAAAGCCGTCGGTTGAAGTTCAAGACGTTAACTTTTCGCGGCTGACCCTTTCCCGCATGACGGCCGGCGCTGAACCCTCCGCGCCCGATCTCTCGCTCGGGCCCGTGATATTTGAATATGGATTGCGGGATCTTCTCTTCAACTCGAAACTTAAAATCGTCTCGATCGAGGATGGAAATCTGACGGCGGAGGTGAGCGACGCGGGGGCTTTCTCAATTGCAGGCTGGTCGCTGGACCCGAACGCCAAACCTGCGCCGCCGCCGTTTGAGACGGTTACGATCAAGCAACTGGCGATTGTCGCAAATACGCCGAAGGGACCCGCGCAGATCAAGATCAACGGCGCGTTCGATATGCGCTCGGGCGGAAAGTTTAACGGCGTCGTTGATGCGGAAAATGCCGGCTTCGCCGTTGCCGCGCTGTCGCGGGCGGACGGTGAGGCGGCGATTGATCTTGCCGCTGACGGCGCCATCGGAGTTGCGGGATTGCTGAAAGGCGATCTCCTGACGCCCGCCGGCGTCGCGCGCGGCGCCGATGCGACGATGACCGCAGAACTTTCATCTTGGCGCGGCTTTTTCGGAGAGGGGCCGCGCGGCCTCAAAGGCGCCGCCGGCATTTTGATCAAGTCCTCGACGATCGACGCGCAAAGCGCAGACGCGTTGTCGCCGATCCTCGCGGCGGGCGGCGCGCCGATCAAAAACCTCGCGCTCTCCGGGGCATTCAAGGCGTCATTCGATGGAGAAGATCTCTCTATTTCATTGGCGGAAAATCCGCTGACGATTATTGCCGATCGCGGCGACAGGCTCGTCATTTCCGGCGGCGAAGGGCCCGCCTATCAAAAGATCGCCGGCAAAGAGCGCCTCGCATTGAGCGCGGTCCTCGAAGGCCCGGTCGCCAAGGGCGCCGCGACCCTCAATGCCGCTTCAGAAGACAGCGGCCCGTGGACTATCGACGCGCAAACCGCGTTCGGGGAACAAGAGATCGGCGGCGCCTTGCTTTCGTCGTTCGATGGACGATTCTGCGGCGCCTATTCGGAGGCTCGCGCGACGGGCGATCTGGAGATCGCGACGCTGCTGGTGAGGGCGACGGTCGGGCGCCTCGCCGTATCCGATATGCCCGTGAATGCGCGCCTTTCTGTCGATCTCGATCTCGCGGGTAAACGCCTCACGGCAAATCCGGAAAGCGGGCAATGCCTTAAAACCGAGCGCGTCGGCCTGCGCTTTGCCGATCAGGATATGGACGCGCGCATTACTGGGGCCGCGCTTTGCCCTGTTGACGCGCCGCTGATTTCGATCGGCTGGGGCGATAAGCCGGAGACCCATGTCGAAGGCGCGCTCACCGCGCGGACCGCGCATTATCGCCTCGGGCAAACTACTTTCGACGGCGCGCCGCCGCGGGTCGATTTCACCCTCAACTATGACCCTCAGCTACAAT
>JBBTJH010000277.1:0-5484 GCA_038059555.1 Pseudomonadota bacterium
GGAAAGCCGTGCGGCCCCCCGCCCTCGTGCGGGCCGCCGGCCCTACGCCCCAAGACAAATCCGCCGAGAAAGACGTTTGCCGCCAGCGACAGCGCAAGTGCGATGATTATTCCTCTGCCCACGGCCCATTCTCCTCGGTAAGGGCGAACGACTGGTCGATCGCCGACGCCAGTTCGGCGTATGTTTCAGTATCGCGCGGCGTATCAACAACGCCCGCGACAAACCCTGCCGCACAAAGTCCGCCGAGAATGGCGGCAGCGCCCAGCGGACGCGCCAGAGCGCGCAAACCGAAGGCGTCCGCAAAGAGCGACAGCGACAGGCGATTTTTCCGGCGGCGCATGTGATCGTCGTAGGAAGTCAGAAGCATCGCCTTGAATTCCATGCCGGGAATTTCCGCATGCCCGCGCGACTGACGGAATATGTCGTCGACCAGCCCGTCGAGCGCATCGCCGCCCTTGCGCTTTTCCTCTCGCGATTTCATTCCGCACTCTCCATCAATTCCTCGCGCATGCCGGAGAGAGCCTCCGTGAGGGCGCGGCGCGCCCGCGCGAGCAGGGATTCAACCGCGTCGACGCTTGTCGACATCGCTTGCGCGATCTCGATATTCGTCAAATCCCGGTAATGGCGCAGCGTCATCGCTATCCTCTGTCTTTCCGGCAACGCCTCAAGCGCTGCTTCAATCGCGCGGCGCTTGTCGGCATCGGACAAACGTTCGACGGCTGAGGGCGCGCTGTCCAGCTGCTCGCCCGCCGCTTCCTCCGGCGCATCCCGCCGCGCCGACCGGTGACGATCGATGCAGGCGTTGGTCGCGACGCGATAGAGCCAGGTCTCGAGCTTTGCGTCATGGCGCCTCCAGACGGCCGCGCCCTCCCAAAGCCGTAAAAACGTCTCCTGAGCCGCATCTTCCGCCGCCGTGCGGTCTTTCAGCATATGCCGGCACAACGACAGGACGCGCGGCGAATGGCGGGCGATGAGGATCGACGCCTCGAGCCGGTCGCCCCGGCCCGCGCGCGCGATGAGCGCGTCGTCGCTTTCCTCATCTGTTGTCAAACGCTCGCCCGCCCGTCATTGCCGGTTGGCGCTTAATGATGGCCGCGCCGCTTTTCGTGATGCTCGTCCATTTCGTCTTGGGCAATCAAGCCGTCGCCATTCACGTCAAGCTCGGTGAAGCGCTCGCGTGCGGCGTCTTCAAATTCGCGCCGGCTGACCGAGCCGTCATTATTGGCGTCCGGAAACATCCGGGCCTTGTGTTCGGACCTTCGCGCTTCATGCGCCGCCTTCATTTCGTCCTTGGTGACATAGCCGTCGCCGTCTTTGTCGGCTTCTGCGAGGAATTCCTTGTGCCGCCCGTCCAGCTCGGAAATCGCGATTTTGCCGTCGCCGTCCTTATCGAAGCGGGAAAAATGGTCGCCGCCTTTGTCCTTGGCGTAGGCGGCAGCGCCAAGCGCCGATGCGCCGAGGATGGCGGCGATAATGAGTGTCTTTTTCATCAAGTCTGCTCCTTTAACGTTCCTTGGGTTTTGGGCCCTCTGAGCGTTAAACGGACGAGCGGCCCGATTCCGTCGCTGTTTTCAAATTTTCTCTGAAAACCCCGGCCCGGCGGCTTTCTTCGGTCTCGTGGAGGCGGGCGGGGGCGCGTGCCGGGCCTGCTATCGCCGCCTCGAGAGGCCGGTCGAGGGCCGTGGCTGCCAACTCTGCGAAGGCGACCACCCGCCGCAGGCGGGGCGAAAAGGCGGAGGAGGTGATCCGACCGACCGCCTCGCCTTTCGCGTAGATCGCCGCCCCAGGGGCCGCCCTGTCGCTGTCGATAGAGAGGACGACGAGATAGCGCCCCGAGCTCGGGGCCGATTTCATGGCGCGCCGACCGTTGAACCAGGCGCGGTTCGGCGGCGCGAGGTGCGGCAGGCCAACCTCGTTCGGGAGGCGGCGTTCGGAGAGGGCCCCCGCCTGATCGGCGCCGGCGAAATCGACGCCGACGCGTGGGACGCCGCCTTCGATCCGCAAGATCTCCAGCGCCTCGAGCCCTGCCGCCGGGAGGGGCCGTTTGCGCCGCAGCCGCTCGAAGACGACGAGCGCTTCATCCGCCGGGCACATGATCTCAACCCCCGGCGCCGCGCCAAAGCCGACCGGCCGGATCGCCAGTTCAACGCCGCGCACGCGCCCCTGCGCTGTCGCATCGGCCGAGAGAAGATCGATCCCGGCGGCCGACGCCGCTTCGCGCGCTAGAGGGCCCGCGATCCCGAGCGCAGCGACCATCGCGCCGACATTCAGCGCCTCAGCCTCAAAGCCCCGCGCCGCGAGTTGCAGCCGCCGGTCGACCGGCGTCGCCGTCGTCAGGAGATAGAGATCATCGGAGAGGCGCGTCAGATCGGCGAAGTCGACGACAAACCCGTCCGTGTCGAGAATAAGCCCGCGCGCGCTCTCGCCGACCGCGACCTCCGCGACCGGCGTCGTGGTGAGGCGCGAGAGGATGACGCCAGCGTCTTTCCCGCGCAACGTGTAACGGCGCATCGGGCCAAGATCGACGAGCGCCGCATCCTCGCTCGCCGCTTTATATTCCTCTTCAACCGAGGTGTAGACACGCGCCGACGCAAAGCCGTTGATAGAGGTCCAGCTGTTGGTCGCGGAAAGGCCGGCAGCGGCTGCGTAAAGCGGCGTCGCGCGCGGCTCAAGGGCGTCGTCTGCGGCGGGGAAATGCATCAGCTGAACCCGCCTTTCCTGAAATAGTCGCGTGCGCGATCGGCCGCACGCCGCCCGGCGGAAAGGCTGACGCCGCCGCCGATCAGCGTTTCGGGGCCGCAGAAGAAATACCCTTCCAGTCCCGAGGCGCCGGCAAGGCGCGCGCGCCGCTCCATCGCCGCAGGGAGAGGCGGCGCAGCGACTAAGGCTTCCTCCGCTTCGATTGCAGCAATTTGCGCGCCATCGACGAGACGCGCGAAAATCGTTCTCGCGGCCCCCGAGACTTCCTTGCGCCATTGATCGTCAGAGAGCGGCTTGCCGGCGAGCGGGTGCAAGGTGAGCGTCGCACTGGCGCATCCTTCCGGCGCGAGCGCGCGGTCGAAGGCGCTTGGAAAAACAAGTTCGCCGATTGCCGCCTCTGGCGCCGTCCCTTCTGCCGCCGCGCGAAATGCGCGTTCGATTTCAAGCGGCGACGGCGCGAAGAGGAACCGCCGGTCGAGCCGCGCGGCGATATGCGGATCCGGGATCGGACCGTTGATCGCGAGGTTGAACCTGACGGAGGCGATTGGCAGCTCCTTGATATCGAGCGTCCGGGTGAATTCGATATCGAGGCGCGCGCGGCCGACGAGATCGAGAAATGTCTCGTGCGCCGGCAAAGAGGAAATGATGATCGGGGCGCGGATTTGCGCGCCGTCGTCGAATTCAACGCCGGTGACGCGGTCCCACTCGACGATCACGTCTTTGACCCGATCGGTCTGGCGGATCGTCACGCTCGCCGCCTGGCAGGCGCGCCGCAGCGCGTTGTTAAGGCCGCGCCCGCCGCCTTCGATTGCTGCAACGCCGCCCTGCAGCCCGGCCGCCTCCCCCGCAAGGCGCCGGATGAAAGAAAGATAAGTGAACGGCTCGGCTGGGCGCGCGCCGATGGCGAACGCCGCTTCCGCGCGCAGATAATCTTCAAGCCGGTGATCGACAAACCGCCCGGCGACAGCGCCATCGACGGAAGCGGTTGCCGCCTCAGCCGCCGCGCCATCGAGGAGCGCTGGCCTCTCGCCCCCGGCAAACCAGTCAGCGAGCGAGCGGGCGGTTCTGCGCTCGGCTTCCAGAAAGGCCGCGAACGCGCCGGCGTCGACCTCGGAGAAAGCGGCGACGGCCTCGCCTGCAAGCGCTGGATCGCCCGGCATCGTGACCATCGCGCCGTCGCTAAAGCGCACCAGCGTTTCGAGGCGGCGCGCTGAAAACGCGAGGCCGTGGCGGTAAAGATCGAGCGCTTCGACGACCGTATGATCGAGCGTTGCGGCGAGCGGGTCGCCGCTTTCTGCAAAAAAGCCCGGCGCGAATTCCCGCCGCTCGCGCGGGCGGCTCGCAGGCGTCTCGATCAGCACGACATGAAATCCGGCGCGCGCAAGCAACGCCGCTGCGGCGAGGCCTTCAGACGTCGCCCCGAGTATGACGGCGTCGATGCCGCCCTCGATTTTGGGTCCCTTATATTTACGCGCCTCACTCATCGCGAACGATCTCCAGCGCGAGGGCGGCTGCGGCGCCGATCGGATCGTGCGACGGCGCCGGCGCTGGTATCGCCGGCACATCGAACGAGCGGCGCTTCAATCCGGTTGCTGCGTCGGCGCCTATCGTCACCTCGATTTCGCGCACAGCGCCGAGCCCGCCGCCGAGGCGTTTTTCAATCAGCGCCGCCGCCTGACGCCCGAGGATTTGCCGGTCCTGCCCGGTCCACTCGCGCTCGTCGCCATTCTCGCGAAGGCGCGCGGCGCAATAGGGCGCGCGCGCGATGATTTCCTTACCGCTGACTTCAAACCGCAACACCGGCTCGTCGCCGATCCGCCCGTCGATCATGGCGTTGCGTGCCCGGAGGATTGCGGCGCGGTCCGTCGCGGTGAAAAAATCGCTTGTCGCGCGCAGCGCCGCGGCTGACGGCCGCTTGTCGTAGCGGATGCGGATGATCGCTTCGGCGCCGATCCGGCGGACCAGCGGCGAGCCGTTGCAGCTGACGCGAAGGCCTGCGGCCTCCCCAAGCAGAACCGAGGACGCCATCGCCATCCGCCCGCGCGCTTCATGGCCGTTGTCCATGACCGTCTTCCAGTTCTTGGCGTCAACACGCACCAGCGTTTGCAGACGCCCCGACAGGCAGTCGACGCCGGCTTTGGTCGCCGCATCATGGAGCGCATCGAACAGCGCTTTGGCTGAAATCCGCGCGTGCGCCATCTCGCCCGCGCCCGCGAGCGCGGCCGCCGATCCCATCTCGTCGCCCGCAAGGCCGAACGGCGCAACGAAAGCAGAAACCAGATGCGTTTTCAGATCTTCGTCGGCGAAGTAATCGTCGAGGAGCGCGTTGGCGGACAAGAAGCGATCGGCGGCTTCCGGCGCGCGCCCGGCGGGGGCGCGCTTCATGTCAGCCGCGAAGGCCGGCCACAAATGTTCAAGCGCGGGATCGCGCGCGGCCAGCGCTTCACCGGTCCGCATCGGGTCGGCGGACGTCGAGAGCGCGCCTTTTTCCAGCAAGGTCGTTTGCGGCGCGGCGGGACCGGACTGCAAATCATGGAGATGAAGATCGAGGAGCCGCCAGATGAAATTCGGCGGCTCACTCGCGGATCCCGCCGCCGGCGCCTCGCCGCCCGTCGGCGCGAGCGCGACGCTGGCGCCGCTTTTCGCCGCGCAGGCGGCTGCCGCAAACCCCGCCGCGTCGGCGCCGATGATGAGAAGATCGACGGCCGCGCGCTGCGACATCAGCGGGCCTCCGGCGCGGCAAGCAGCGCTCTCGCGCGAACGACCGCCTCGTAAACGCCGCGC
>JBBTJH010000278.1:0-8745 GCA_038059555.1 Pseudomonadota bacterium
CGGCCGACATGACTGATCCTGATTCGACGACGCGTATCGGCGCTGTCGTCAAATTCCGCAAGGGCGAAGACACGTCGAGCAAATCGAGTAGCGAGCTCAAAACGAAAGTGGCGGACCAGTAAATGAAATCTCGGGGTCAGACGGCGCCTGGAGGGAGTTTGAAATGAAGAAGGCTTCTAAAGCAGCATTCGATATCGTCCACGACGAAGAGGGTGCGGCGAATGCAGCGGCAAGTCTTGGACCGGACGGCGGGCCTCTTATGTCCGCGAAAGTACGGTATGTAAAAGCTGATGCCGCCGTCGTCGACGAAGACGAGGCGTGGCTCGAAGACGAATTGTCGGATGAAGAACTCGCCGCACTCGGCGAGGAAGATTTTGACGAGGCGGATCTTCTCGCTGATGAGCTCGGCGTTTCCGACGCCGATGATTTCAGCTTCAAACCTGAACCTCCGCCGGCGACGGCGAAGCCGGCGGCCGCACATTCTGGATCGCATGCAGCGCCGAAAGCCTCGAGGTCGGCGCCCGCCGCCGCGAGCCAGGCGCTCGTCGTTCCCGACGATGCATCATTCGATGTCGCCGAATTCAACGAAAGCGATGACGATCATCGCCCGGTTCCGCGCATTTCCATCCACGCCTTTTGCGAGACGCCGGATACGACGGCGCTGCTTGAGCGCGCGGCCGTTGATCGTCGCCTCTCGAAAACGCACCTTACGGTGCATATGGGCGGGCTTGCAAAAGCTGTCGACCATTTTCAGACTGCGGCGACGCCCAATCTCATCATTGTTGAAACGCTCGACGGCGGCGCTGAGCTGTTCGCCCTGCTCGGCGAACTTGCGGAGGTTTGCGATCCCTCGACCAAGGTGATCGTCCTCGGGCGCGCCAACGACATCGGGCTCTACCGCGAATTGATGCGGCAGGGGATCAGCGATTATATCGTTCGCCCGCGCTCGCCCTTGCAGATCATCAAGTCGATCGCAACGCTTTACGTTGACCCGTCCGCGCCGCCGATCGGCCGCACCATCGCCTTTGTCGGCGCGAGAGGCGGTGTGGGTTCTTCGACGCTCGCCCACAATGTCGGCTGGTGCGCGGCGGAAGAAATGCACAGCGACACGGTTATTCTTGACCTCGACCTGCCGTTCGGCACCGCGAGCCTCGATTTCGAGCAAGATCCGACGTCGGGCCTCATTGAGGCGCTCGGCTCGCCCGAACGCCTTGACGATGTGCTCCTTGACCGCCTGCTTCAAAAGCATACCGATCGCCTCAGCCTCTTTACCGCGCCTAACCTTTTGGATCGCGATTACGATATCGACGACCAGGCGTTTGAGACGGTCATCGATGTGGTGCGCGCAGCGGCGCCGACTATTATCGTCGATGTCCCGCACATCTGGACCGGCTGGTCGAAGCGGATCTTGCAGACCGCCGATCAGATCATCATCACGGCGACGGCCGATCTAGCCGCGTTCCGCAACACCAAGAACCTCGTCGATATCATCTCAGGTTCGCGCCCGAACGATGCGCCGCCTCTGCTGATCATCAACCAGTTCGACCCGAAAATCTCATCCGTGCAACCGGCGCAGTACGCCGAGCATGTCGGGCTGAAGCCCTCGGTGGTTTTCAACTGGGAGCCGCAGCTGTTCCATACCGCCGCGACGAATGCATCGCCGATTATCGAAGTCGGCGCCAAAACGAAGACGGCGGCGAGCCTTCGCGAACTGACCTCGATCGTGCTTGGCAAGACCCAGGCGGTCGCAAAGAAAAGCCGGTTTAATTTCGCCGGACTGCTGAAGAAGAAGTGACATGACCAAATTCGGACGCAGATCAGCTGAGGCCGAACAGTCGCCGGCGCCGAGCGCCGCGGCCAAGCCAAAGCCCGCGGGCCCAAAGCCCGCGCCGGCGGCGCCATCAGCGCTCGCCAAAAAGCCGGCTGCGAACGTCGCGCCGCCGCGCGTCAACGCTGTCGCCAAGGCCCAGCCGATCGAGATCGGCGGGCGCACGGACGAATATTTTCACACGAAGACGACGATCTTCAACGCGCTGATCGATACGATCGACCTGTCGCAGCTTGCACAGCTCGATACCGAGTCGGCGGCTGAAGAAATTCGCGACATCGTCAACGAGATCATCTCGATCAAGAACGTTCAGATGTCGATCGCGGAGCAGGAAGCGCTGCTCCAGGACATCTGCAACGACGTCCTCGGTTACGGTCCGCTCGAGCCTCTTCTGGCGCGTGACGACATTTCCGACATCATGGTCAACGGCGCCAACCGTGTCTTTATCGAGGTCGGCGGCAAAATTCAGCTGACCAACGTCCGCTTCCGCGACAATGCGCAGCTGATGAACATCTGTCAGCGCATTGTGAGCCAGGTCGGCCGTCGCGTCGATGAAGCCTCCCCGATCTGCGACGCGCGCTTGCCCGACGGCTCTCGCGTCAACGTCATCGCCCCGCCGTTGTCGATCGACGGCGCCGCGCTCACCATTCGTAAGTTTAAAAAGGACAAGCTCCGGATCCAGGACCTTGTCAATTTCGGCTCAATCTCGCCTGAAGGCGCCAAGGTGCTCGAGGTCGTCGGCGCCTGCCGCATCAACACCTTGATTTCCGGCGGCACGGGCTCGGGGAAAACCACGCTTCTAAACTGCATGACCGGCTTCATCGAACTCGATGAGCGCGTCATCACCTGCGAGGACGCGGCGGAACTTCAGCTTCAGCAGCCCCACGTCGTTCGCCTCGAAACACGCCCGCCCAACCTTGAAGGCCAGGGCGAGGTGACGATGCGCGACCTCGTGAAGAACTGCCTGAGGATGCGGCCTGAACGGATCATCGTCGGCGAGGTTCGCGGACCAGAAGCGTTCGACCTTTTGCAGGCGATGAACACTGGCCACGACGGGTCGATGGGCACGCTGCACGCGAACTCTCCTCGCGAAGCTCTGCAGCGTATTGAATCGATGATCACCATGGGCGGCTATAATTTGCCGTCGAAGACCATTCGGGAAAAGATCGTCGGATCAATCGATGTGATCATTCAGGCTGCGCGTCTTCGCGACGGCTCGCGCCGCATCACCCACGTCACCGAAGTGCTCGGCACCGAAGGGGACACCATCATCACCCAGGATCTCTTCGTTTTTGAGATCAACGGCGAAGATGAAAACGGCAAGCTCGCCGGCCGTCACCGCTCGACCGGCATTGCGCGCCCCGCCTTTTGGGACCGCGCCAAATATTACGGCATGGAAGAAGCGCTCGCGGAAGCTCTGGACTCGGCGGCTGAGTAAGAGGCAACATGGACCAGCAGCTGCTTATCACGATCGTTCTGGGGCTCGTCGGTTTCGGCGCGCTCGCCTTCGTCATGTTGGCGCCGACGCAAGGCGACAAGGCGAAAAAGCGGCTTTCTTCACTTGAGACGAAAAAGAACTCCCGGCGTGCTAGCGCCGCCGCTGCGAACGACAAGGAAAACAAGGATCGCCGGCGCAAGGTTTCCGAGGCGCTCTCAAAGATTGATGGCAAGAACCAGGCCGCAAAAAAAGCGAAGAAACGCGTCACGCTCCAGCAAAAGCTTGATCAGGCCGGTCTCGCCTTCGGCCCACGCGAATTCTACATCGGCTCGGTGGTCGCTGCGGTGATTCTGGGCGTTGTAGGCGTTGTTTCCGGTCAAAAGCCCATTGTGACGGCGGGGTTGTTTTTCGTTGGCGGGCTCGGCCTGCCGCATTGGTATGTGGGTTTTCAGATCTCTAGCCGCCAGAAGAAATTTGCGAACGAATTTTCAAATGCGATCGACGTCATTGTGCGCGGCGTCAAATCTGGTCTTCCCGTCAACGAGTGCCTCAAGATCATTTCGACGGAAGCGCCTAAGCCGGTCAACGAGGAGTTTGAACAGCTGGTCGAGGGCTTCCGCCTCGGTCTATCGCTTGAACAGGGGATGGCCCGCATGTATGAGCGCATGCCTCTGCAAGAAGTTTCCTTTTTCGGCATTGTGCTGCTGATCCAACAAAAGACCGGGGGTAACCTTGCCGAAGCGCTGAACAATCTTGCGGGCGTTCTTCGCGGCCGCAAACTTATGGACGGAAAAATTAAAGCGTTGTCGTCGGAAGCCAAAGCCTCCGCGATGATCATCGGCGCCTTGCCTTTCCTGGTCATGGGCGCTGTCAAAATGTCGTCGCCGTCCTATCTCGATCCGCTGTTCACGACTCCAACCGGGAATTTCGTTCTCCTCGGCGCGGCATTTTGGATGAGCATGGGCATTTACGTCATGAAGTCGATGATGAAGATCAAGGTCTAGACGGGCCCTATGGAAACTTTCATCACAACAGTCACCGATCGGCAGTTTCAGATATCGCTGCTCGTAGCGCTCGCCGCGATCGGCACCGTTTATACTCTGATCGAACCCTTCCTCGTCAAAGACAGGCTGTCGGAACGGATGAAGTCCGTCGCCGAACACCGCGAGCGGCTGCGCGCGGCGCAGCGAGAATCCTTCAATCGCAATCGGAAGAATGGAACGCTGCGCGCAGCGTCAGCACAAGGCTTCCTCAAAGGGCTTGTTGAAAAACTGAAGCTGCTTGAAGCCTTCGACGCCAATGAGGCGCGAAAGCAGCTGGTGATGGCAGGCTATCGCGGTCAGCGCCCTGTGTTTATTTTTATGGCGGCGCGCATCGGCATGCCGTTCGTTGCGGCTTTCGCCTGCTGGATTTACGTCTATATCCTGAAAGGCATCGAGCTTGACAGCTTCACCAAGCTGATGGCGGTGATCGGCTCGTTCTTTGCCGGCTTTTATATCCCGAACATTCACATCAAGAACGCTGTCTCCAAGCGTCAACAGAAAATTCAGCTGGCCTGGCCCGATGCTCTTGACCTCTTGCTGATCTGCGTCGAGGCGGGCATGTCGATCGAGGTCGCGCTGCAAAAAGTCGGACAGGAAATCGCCGGCTCATCTGGAGAGCTTGCCGAAGAGCTCGGCCTCACGGTCGCTGAACTCTCCTATCTTCAGGAGAGAAGGCTCGCGTATCAAAATCTCGCCGAGCGCACCGGCCTCGAAGGCGTCAAAGGCGTTACGACGGCTCTAGTTCAGTCGGAAAAATACGGAACGCCGCTCGGCCAAAGCTTGCGCGTGATGGCTCAGGAAAATCGCGAGCACCGCATGCTGGAGGCCGAGCGCAAAGCCGCAGCGCTTCCGCCGAAACTGACCGTGCCGATGATCGGCTTCTTCTTGCCGGTTCTTTTCGCCGTCATTCTCGGGCCGGCGATCATGTCGGTGATGGGCATCGAATAAAGCTGGCGCTTAAGGCTTTCCGCGGGCGTAACGGGGCGAACTGTCGGCGGTGTCGAACCAGGCGATTTTGCTCTCGCAATATATGTGGAAGCTCGGCGGAACGAGCGCCGGCTCGTCGAGCGTCGCTGTATTGATCGAAATCGTCGCCGATGCGTCATCTTCGCGAAAAACCAGATAGGTTCCGCAATCGCCGCAGAACTCTCTCGCGGCGAGGGGAGAAGCGCGATAATTCTTCGGCGCGCCTTTCACATACTTAAATCTCGTGGGCGCGACCGCGAACCACGCGACAACCGGCGCGCCGCTCTGCAGTTGGCAAGTCCGGCAATGACAATAGCCAGACTCCGGAATGACGCCGGCGCTGACGTCAAAGCGCACGGCGCCGCAAAGGCATCCCCCGGCGGCGGCAGATGTCAGGGAAATCGGTTTGTCGTTCATGCCAGTCTCCGCTCGTGAGCCATCGTAGCGCGGAGGGCGCGAAAGTGGAAACCGGAATCGCGCGTCAGCGCGCGCCAACTCCGCAAGGGGGAGCTTCGGACATGCTCTCGCAGGGGGATCTGGCGCCCGGCCCCAGATCTACATGCCTTTGCCTTCAGCGATTTCATCGATCGCCTGATGAAGCGGCAGCTTGCCGGCGGCGACGAGGTCGCGGCTTTCAGGATTGCGGCCGAGGCGCTGGCGATACACCCAGAAATTCGTCAGCACGCGCTCGACGAAATCACGGCTTTCGGGGTTGGGGATGCTTTCGATGAAGAGGAGCGGGTCTTCGACCGCCACTTCGCGTTTCCAGCGGCGCAGATTTCCCGGCCCGCCATTATAGGCGAGCGCCATGTCAAAGAGATCGCCGCCCGCAGTAGTCGAGATCAAATGGTTCACGTATTCCTGGCCAATCGCGAGATTGACCGCAGGGTCATAAAGCTTGTCGCGGCCCTTGCCGCGTTGCAGCGTCTTGTCTTTTGCGACATAGCTTGCCGTCCTCGGCATCAGCTGCATGAGGCCGCGTGCGCCGACCCTGCTGGTCGCTTCGACCTTGAATTTGGATTCTTGCCGCATCAGCGCGTAGATGAGCGCCGGGTCGGCCGTGAACCCATTTTCGGGCTCATAAGCGGGGATCGGGAAAAGCCCCGATTCAAACACGCGGCCGTCATGATAGAGCGCGAGGTCAAGCTGTGCGGCGGGAAGATTGTAAGCCGCCTCAACCGCCAGAAGGTCAGGCGCGAGCGCGCCGTCTATGCGCCCGTTGATCCAGCGAAACTCAAGATCGCCTTCAATCTCCTTGCCGATTTCAATGAGGGCGATCGCGCGCTTGACCGCCGGCTCTTTTTCCGTGAGGCGCGCAAAGCCCTCCTGCGTCAATTGCGGCGGCGCCCAGTTGTACTCGTAATTCCGGCCGAGCTGGGCGAGCGCCAGCTGGCCGTAAAAGGTGAAAGGAAAATCAGCAGCGACCTCAAGGAGCGGCGTCACTTCCGCCGCATGCCCGTCCGCAAGCGCCGTTCGCGCGGCCCAAAAACCGGCCGCCGACCGCAAGGCGGGGTCTTGTTCGGGGACTTTCGCCATCGCCGAAAAGCTCTCATGCGCTTTTGCGACGTCGCCGTTGCGGAAATGGATAAGGCCGGAGATCCAGTAGGCGAGCACTGCGCTGTCGCCGTTGCGAGCCGACACCGCGTCGGCGATTTCCTCGGCGCGGGCCTGATAGCCCTGATAATAAAGGCTCGCGGCGATCCATGACCGCATGCGGTCGAACTGGCGTTCGGTAATCGCGCCCCGCGACAGGTGGCGCTCGATCTCTTTCAGGGCGTCGTTCGCCTGTTCTTCTTTTGCCAGAAAACGGACGCGTCCCTCGATCTGGGTGAGCAGCGGGCGGCTGGTGTTTGCATAATCGCGTTCAAGATCGGGATGCAGCGGCGAAGTGGGTTCGGTTCGCCAGTTGCGCGGGAGGGGTGCGAGCGGCGGCGTCGCGCCTCGCGGCTGTTTTCTTCGGGCGAGCGCGTATATTTCGTCTGCATCGGGATGGTCCGCGTAATAGGCCTTCCACTCTTTCAACTCGTTAAAAGTCGAGCGGTAAGCGGTCGGATGGAGATAGCGCTCACTCTTTACATATCCGAGCAGCGAGGGGTCTTTCAGCGCGGCGATTTTCGCGTCAGCCTCGCGCCAGCGGGCGTCTTCTTGAAGGTCAAAAATTTCCACATAAAGCGCGCGATCTTCGGCGCTAAGGACCTGCGGCAGGAACGCCTCGTCCGTCGCATGGGCCGAAGAGAGCAGGATCGCCGCGCAGGCGATGACGGCGATTAAGCGGCCCACATGGCAACCCCTTCGATAGCGAAGATAGAGATCCGGATAATGCTAGAGGGGCCGTCGTTAAGCATCTCTTAACCTGGCGGCAAGCGTTTGAAGGTCCGCCCAGGCGAGGCGCTTTTGCGCCGGCTGACGTAAGAGAAACGCCGGATGAAATACCGGAAGCGCCTGAAAATTTGCGCCGGATTGCAAAGAAATCTCCCGCCAGAGGCCTCGCGCGCGCATGATGCCGGCCGCTCCTGTGAGCGCCTGCGTCGGCACGCCGCCCGCCAGGAGGATCGCTTTTGGCGCGGTCAGCTCGATCAGCCTTTCGACAAATGGCCGGCAGACAGCGATTTCCGCCTGCGTCGGCGCCCGGTTGCCGGGAGGGCGCCAGTAGACGACATTTGAGATCAGCGTATCGACGGCGCGCGACCGGCCGATCGCCGCCAGCATTTTGTCGAGCAATTGACCGGCGCGGCCGACGAAAGGCCTGCCGGCCGCATCTTCATCGCGACCCGGCGCTTCTCCGATAACAAGCAGGGAAGATCCTGGAACGCCGTCCGCAAAACAGGTGTTGCGCGCGCCCGCCTTTAACGGGCAAGCGGTGAACGCCTTTACCGCTTCTGCCAGTTCATCGAAAGTCGAACAGGCGGCGGCGGCTCTCGCAGCGAGGGTTGCCGCTTCATCGGCGCTCGGCTGGCTGGCGGGAAGGATGACGGTGACGGGCGGCGCGGCTGTCCTTGCCGCCGCCGCAACCGCCGCAGGTGAGGCGCGCGTTTTCACTTCGAAATGATCGACGGGAAACGCCGAGACCGCCTCATCGACGCCGGCATCGACATACCAGCGCAGCAATGCGCGTGCGGCGAGTGATTTTTCGCTTCCCTGCATCGCCCATAGGCAACACAGGCGCGCCGAAAGGTCAAACGCTGATGGCGAAGAGGCACTGGGCGGCGAAATAGAGGGGAAGGCCCCACGCTTTATTTGCGAACCCGGCGCCGCCGAACTGGTCGCGCGCGACGGAGACATCGGAAAGCGCAAACCCCGCCGCCGCGATGGCAAGAGCGGCGCTGTCGGCATTTTGCGCCGCCGACCAGTGGGCGACGCCCCCGGCGACCATCACGCTAATCACCAGCGAATAGAGGGCGACCGGAAGGCGCATCGCGCCGAGACCTTTTCGCAACCAGATCAAGAGCCCGACCGAGAGGGCCGCCATC
>JBBTJH010000279.1:0-3848 GCA_038059555.1 Pseudomonadota bacterium
GGCCTCGATACCGCTGCGCCTCATTGATGGCGGCTTAGACCCGGTTTCGGGCGCTCACCTTTATCGCCATTATAAAGAGCTTGTGCCTAACGCCGACGCGGTCCTCTTGGAAGAGATCGGTCATTACCCTCAAATGGAGGCGCCGGGAGCGGTCGTGGACGCCTTTCTCGAATTCCATCATCGCCATCGGCAATCAGGCTCATGAAGAATGGCGCTTACCCTGTTGCGCCGCCTACGGTCTTGTCGCCGAGCGCGCACCACTTATTATTGAACGTCTGACGTCAGCCGCCTGAAGGAGCCTACCGCATGTCGCAAGCCCCCGATTTTTCCGGCGTCACCGATACGCCGGAGCGACTGAAGTTCGATGAGACGGCGCTTGCCAGCTATATGGCCAAAATCGTTAAAGGATTTAAGGGTCCGTTGAGTGTCAAGAAATTCAAAGGCGGGCAATCCAATCCGACTTACCTCCTGACGACTCCCTCGAAAAAATATGTGCTTCGCCGAAAGCCGCCGGGGAAACTCCTGCCGTCCGCGCATGCAGTCGATCGGGAATACAAGGTGATGACCGCGCTCGGCGCTCAAAAATTTCCTGTTCCGAAGACTTATGCGCTGTGTGAAGACGAAGCTGTGATCGGCACGGCATTCTTCATCATGGATTTTGTCGAGGGGCGAATTTTCTGGGACGCCAGCCTGCCGGAGGTCGCGGCGTCAGAACGGCGCGCGCTGTTTTTTGAACTCGTCGATGTTATGGCGCAATTGCACCGGATAGACTTCAACGCCGCAGGGCTTGGCGCCTATGGCAAGCCCGGCAATTATTTCGAGCGGCAGATCGATCGCTGGTCAAAGCAGTACAAGGCTGCAGAGACGTCGGAAATCAGCGCCATGAACCGGCTCATTGAGTGGCTCCCGAACGCAATTCCCGCAGACGACGCGGTGACGATCGTTCACGGAGACTTCCGATTCGACAACGTCATCATCGACGCCAAGGTGCCAAAGGTGCGCGCAGTGCTCGACTGGGAGCTTTCAACGCTAGGACATCCGCTTGCGGATTTTACCTATTTTCTAATGGTATGGCATTTTCCGCCGACCATAAGAGGAGGCCTCGCCGGCCTCGATCTGGATGCGCTCGGCATTCCGACCCTGGACGAAGCCGTCAAACGCTATTGCAAAGTGACCGGACGAGAGACCGTCGCCGACTTCGATTTTTGCCTCGCCTACAATATGTTTCGTCTCGCTTCGATCGCGCAAGGCGTCTATGCGCGCGCTTTGCAAGGCAATGCGTCGTCGCCCGAAGGCGTCAAGATGGGCGAGTCAGTTGCCCCGCTCGCTGAAATGGCGTGGGTCTATGCAAAAAAAGCCGGCGCCGTTTAACGAGAAATCTTAAGCGTCTCCAAGCCGCCTCCGAAGCTGCCGCCCCAGGGCGAGCCGCCGGCATAAAGCTTGTAGCTTGGAAAATATGCGATTGGCCCGGTGGGCGCCGCGCGCCGCGCTATCTCAATTCCATCTACTGAAACGATCATCAAACCCGCCGTACCGTCATAAGCGGCCGTCAGATCGTGGGCGGAAAGATCGAGCATGGCAGGGGCTACCGCGCTAAGGCGCGTGATCCCAGACGCTGTCCATACCGAAAATAGAACGCGGTCGCGATCGATGCGAAGGTCATAAGAGCTCGGTACCGCCGCGACGTATCGGTAGCCCGCCGCGACGGAGGGAAGCTTGCACCGCGCCTCAATCCGAAGGTTCAGTGCGGCGGTCAATTTGGGCGCAACGCCGGTCGAGAAATAGTCCGCGCCGAATTTATCTATGGCCAGCGAGATCGAAACCGGGTCCGGGGCGCGATCCGTCGGCACGCTGGTGAAATCGAAATCGACGACAGTCGCTGGCGGCGTCAGCGATCCGGGAGGCGCGCCTTGATCGCCAAGCCAGACGTCGCGCGCATAAGCAAAGGCGCCGGCGGGCGTGAGCGCCTCAAAATCGAGAGGTTCGGATGGATCTGCGGGGTCTACAAGGTAATTTCCGATAAAGTCGGCAATCCACGGATTATAGTAATCCGCCTTGACGTTCCCGATTGCGACAACCGAGGCATCCAGCCGGTAAGCCATCGCAATATTTGAACTGACCGTCACATTCCCCGCAAGCTCGCGCACATCAATCGCCGGCGCGTCATGATAAAAGTCATGAGGGATGACCGTATTGTCGCGGATCGTGACGTTGCCGCTGTTCGAAATGGCGATCCCCTGCCCCATCGATTGTTCAATGACATTGTCCGCGATCAAAAGATCATCGGTCGCAAACTCAGTACCGCTGATCAAAATCCCCTGACTCGGATCGCCCGAGCCGCGTCGGATGGTGTTACCAACGATCTCAATCCCTTGGCTCGCGCGCATTGCGCCGCGCGTCCACAGCTGGATCGCGTCCGGATGCAGATGAGCCTCACCGATAATCGCAAAATCGGCAAAGTAATTATCCAGAATTTTAAGCCGAACCACCCCACGACCGACGACGCCGTCAGAGCCTACGCCTGCGATGATATTGCGACGAATGACCGTGTCGTCTGAATCGAACACCGCAACGCCGCGAAAGACATCGTGCATAAGGCTATCGGAAACACTCACCCGTGCGCTGTTCCGGATGAACACCGCAATTGCGTCGTTACCGTCGACGCCATCTTCCGCAGACGAGATTTCCATCTGCTCCAAAACGATGTCGGCGCCGTTGAACATATTCACGGCATATGTCGAACTCGGAGCTTGCGTCGCCCCATAGGCGACCTTGAGCTTTGAAAAAACGACGCCGCTGACATTATTCAGATCAATTGAGCTGAACACCGGCGGCTCTTCGCCCGCAAAGGACGTTATCGTCACCGCCGGAGTAAAATGCCTGTCCTCGAGATCGATTGCGCCATAAGCGCCCGGTGCGACTTGAATAGTATCGCCGGGCAGAGCCCTGGCAAGAGTCTCGGGAAGCTCCGCCGGCCCATAAACGGACACCGTCGCGGCCCCGGCTTGGCCTGCGACGCAAAAAAATGCGCAAGATATCGCAATAACTCTTCCAAAAATCATATTGGATTTTTTCTCCCCCGGACAGTCGAAGTCAAATTCAAGTGATTCAACTCAATGCCAAGTCATCACTCACATTAACCTTACCAAGGCATGGAGACCCAAGGCATGAGGTCGGCGCGCTCCGCGTCCGCCAAACTTTTGAGTCGCGTCTATGGCGCAAGGGCGGACGGGGCTATATGCAGGATCGGAAGATATTTAGCCGCCAAATGAGGGTGCTATGAAATTGTTGGTGACGGGCGGCGCTGGATTCATCGGATCCGCCGTCATTCGGCGCGCGCTGATCGAAGGTCTCGAGATCGTCAACTTCGACAAACTTACCTATGCGGCTAACCTCGAAAATCTCGCCGGGTTCGATACGCGCAAGGAATATGTCTTCATCAAGGGCGATATCTGCGATACGGCGACCGTTCGAGCAGTGTTGGAGAAACACCGGCCGGGCGCCATCATGCATCTTGCGGCCGAGAGCCACGTCGATCGGTCAATAGACGGGCCGGGCGCCTTTATCGAAACGAATATCGTCGGCACTTTCTCATTGCTTCAAGAAGCGCGTCGCTATTTTGAGAGTTTGCGTGGGCCAGCGAGAGATCAATTTCGCTTCCATCACGTTTCAACCGACGAGGTTTACGGGACGCTCGGACCCGACGGATTGTTCACGGAAGAAACGCCCTACAAGCCGAATTCACCCTATTCCGCGTCGAAAGCGTCATCGGATTTCCTCGTGCGCGCGTGGCATGAGACATTCGGACTGCCGATCGTCACCAGCAATTGATCAAATAATTATGGACC
>JBBTJH010000280.1:0-4493 GCA_038059555.1 Pseudomonadota bacterium
TGTTTATGCTGCAGTAATGCTGCGCAGCAATTTTAGGCTTTCGGGCCCTTTTTGCCGCCGCCATGCTCCCGGCCGGCAAGCGGCTCGGCGAGCGGCCAGCGCGCGCGCGGCGCGAAGGCGAGCGCTTCTTCAAAGCTCGGCGCCAGTCCCACGCGCAATCGTTCAATTCCGGCCCAGGCGATCATAGCCCCGTTGTCGGTGCAGTATTTCGCAGGCGGGACGACCAGCCGCCAGCCGCGATCCCGGGTCAGCGCCTCAAGCTTTGATCTGATCGCGCCATTGGCGGCGACGCCGCCGGCGACCACCAAGGTTCTGGCGGCGCCGGTCGTCTCAACAAGCTCCATCGCCCGCACCGTCCGGTCAGCGAGATGGGCCGCGATCGCCGCCTGAAACGACGCGGCGAGATCGGCGACATCGCGGGCGGTGGGGCTGGAGATCGCTTCCGCCTCCAGACGCAAGGCCGTTTTCATTCCTGAGAGAGAAAAGTCGCATCCCTCTCGGCGGGCGAGCGGCTTTGGGAAGGCGAAGCGATCCGCGCGCCCTTCTTTGGCTGCGGCCTCTATCGTCGGGCCGCCCGGCTGTCCGAGCCCCAGCAATTTCGCCGATTTATCGAAGGCCTCTCCCGCTGCATCATCAATGGTGGTGCCGAGCCGGCGATAGGCGCCGACGCCGGAAACCTCGATCAACTGGGTATGGCCGCCGGAGATCAACAGCAGGAGATAAGGAAATGCCGCGTCCTCAGTCATCCGCGCCGAGAGGGCATGCCCCTCAAGATGATTGACCGGAACGAGCGGCTTTGAATGGGCGAGGGCGACAGCCTTGGCGGCGGTCAGGCCGACCATCACGCCGCCGATAAGGCCGGGGCCTGCCGTCGCTGCGATCGCGTCAAGGTCTTCATAGGTATGGCCGGACGTTTCAATTGCGTGCGCAATGATCCCGTCGATCCGCTCGACATGGGCGCGCGCGGCTATTTCGGGGACGACCCCGCCAAAAGCAGCGTGCCGGTCATATTGGGCGAGCGTCACATTTGAAAGTATGGCTTTCGTTCCGTCGCGGCGCGACAGTACGACGGCGGCGGCCGTGTCGTCGCAGCTCGACTCGACGCCGAGGACCAAAAAATCGCGCATAGTCCCGTCCTGAAGCACGCAAATCTCCGCGGAGAGTGTTGGTCATACCCTTGGCCGCGCCGCGACAAGAAATTCAAGCGTCAAATCGCAAGTCATACTCTAAGAAGGGCTGATGAAAGTGATCGTCACCCGTCCATCGCCCGACGCGGAGATTTTCGCGCGCGAGGCCGCGAGTATCGGCGCGGAGCCCGTGCTGTCGCCGGTGATGGCCATACGCGTGCGCGAGACGACGATCGATCTCGCGGGTGCAGCAGCGCTTGCCTTCACGTCGGCGAACGGCGTTCGGGCTTTTGCAGCGCTTTCACCGGCAAGAGACCTCAAAGCGTTTGCCGTTGGCGCAGCGACAGCCGAAGCGGCGCGCGGCGAAGGGTTCAGGGAGGTTGAGGCCGCCGAAGGCGACGTCGAGAGCCTCTCCCGCATCATTTCCAAAGCGAAATTAGCCTCTCATATCCTGCATCTTGCCGGTAGCGAGCGGACCGGCGATCTTGTCCGGCAGCTCTCGGCGAAAGGGATCGCAGCGCGGCGGGAGGTCATTTACGACGCCCTCGAAATCGAGGATCTGGCGTCGAAGGCGGCCGCGATTTTGGCGGACGAGGGGGAAAATCCTTTCGTCGTCTTCTTTTCGCCGCGCTCGGCGCGTTTGTTTCTCCGGCAAGCGGCGCGCGCCGGTCTCACCAAAGCCCTTCGAGGCGCGACCGCGCTTTGCCTCAGCGCCGAGATCGCGGCGGCGGTGGCGGAAGCGCCTTGGTCGGCGGTTCTTGTGGCTCAAGAGCGCACTTCCGCGGCGATGTTGCGGCTCATCGCCGACGCGTTTGCCGAGCGCAAAGGCCGCACGGGCGCGCCTCGTTAAGCGCCCCTGCGGCGCCTATACTGATTTAATGAGAGGACAGCGCCGGCGATGAGCGACGAGACCCCTGAAAAACCTCCCTCGACTACGGCGGTTCCTTCTCCAGCCGAGCCGGAGGCCGTCCTCATCTCTGAGGCGGCGGAAAACCGGCCGTTAAAACCAATGATGTCGTCCAAGGCGGCGCCGCTTCTCCTTGGCGCTTTTTTGCTGGCGGCGCTGGCGGCCGCCGGCGTTTATCTCGCCAAACGTCAGCTGAGCCGCGAGCCAGGCGCCGCAGCGCCTGCAGCGAGTGCGGAGGAGATGGCGGCGCCCGCTCCGCTCGAGACCCCAGAACCTGAGGGAACGCCGCTCGCTGGCGACGAGCCGCCGCCCGCTCAAGCGCCAGGCAAAATCTTCAATACTGCAAATGACAGCGTCAAAGCCGGCGCCGCCGCGATCCTCAAAACGGCGCCGTCCGCAGGCGGATCAATAACAGAATTGCCGCCAGCGCCGGAGGCGGGCGAGGGGAATGCAGCGTTGCAAAATGCGGCGAAGGACGCGGCAAAACTTTTTGCGCCGAAATCGCAAGGGGCGCCCGAAATCGATTTATCGACCGGAGATCCGCAAGCCGCGCTCGAAACGCTGGAGCGTGAGGCGACGACGCCCGATTTTTCTCCGCCCGCAACCGCCCCCGCGATGGCGCATGCCGGCGCTGGGATCGGCGAGGCGCTCAATCTCGATATCGCCCGGCTGGCGGGAAGCCTTGCATCTGAACATCAGCTTACGGATCAACAGACGGCGGAAATCGCGCGCCTCAATACCGAGCTTGCGGCGCTGAAAGCACAAGGCTCGCCGCAAGCAAGAAACGCTAAAGCGGCGTTGCTGTTCAGAGAATTTTCGGAAAAAGCGCGCTCGGGCGCGCCTTACCGCCGCGAACAGGACGATTACGCGCGCGCCGCCGGCGCGCGTCTCCCGCCGGTTCTCGCGGCGGGCGCCGATGCCGGGATCGCCTCTCTTGCGGCGCTTAAGCGTGAATTTCCGGCCGTGCGCGACGCCGCTCTCGCCGCCGCGCGGCGCGAGACGGCGCGAGGACCGATCGCGGAGCTTGGCGCCAATCTCGCGTCGCTGGTGCGCCTTCGCCAGGCGGCGCCTGTCGATGGCGCCTCCCCCGGCGCGATTTTTTCGCGCGCTGAAGCAAAACTCGAGGCGGACGATCTTGCAGGCGCGCTTGTCGATTTAAGCGGCTTGACGGGCGGCGCGCGAGAGGCGGCGGCGCCTTGGACTGCAAAAGCCTCAGCCCGCGCCGGCGCGGACGCCGCACTCGCCGAGATAAATCGCGCGCTCATCGGCGCGCTGGAGGCGGAGAAAAGCTGACGATGATCCGCCTTCTGATCTTTGTCCTTTGGGTCATTTTTTTCGCCGCCGCGCTGACCGCACTGTTCAGTGTCCGCTCGACGTTTCCGATTGAAGCGTTCGGCTGGAAAATGGACGTCCCCGCAGGGCTCGCCGCCGCAGTCGCGATTTTTCTCGCGGCGAGCGTCGCGCTGATGACGTCGATGCTTAAAGATCTCGTCGGGGCGCGCAAATCGGCGCGCGCCAGAAAAGCGCTCGATCTGCGAGAAAAAGGGCTCGCGGCGATCACGCGCGGGTTTGAAGCGATCGCAATCGGGGACGGCCCGGCTGCGAGGCGCGAAGCGGATCGCGCCACCAAAGCGCTTGGCGGCGCGCCGGTGACGAGGTTGATCGCCGCGCAAGCAGCGCAATTATCGGGCGATGACGCGGCGGCGGGCGAAGCGCTCGCGCTGATGCTCAGTGCGCCGGAGACAGAATTTCTCGCCCTGCGCGGCCTTTATGCGCAATCGATGCGCGCGGGCGATGTTGAAACCGCGCGTCAATACGCCGATCGCGCGTTCGACCGGCGCACCAGCGCGCGCTGGGCGTTTGATGCAGTCTTCGATCTGGCGCTCGCGCGCCTTGATTACGGCGCGGCGAGGAGCGCGCTAGAGCGTGCAGCGAAATCAAAAGCGATCGATCCGGCGGCGGCCGACCGCGCGCTCGCGGCGACGCTGACCGCGACAGCCTATGCGGCGCGCCTTGCGGGCCACGAAGAGGCTGCCCTCGATGATGCGGATGCGGCGCTAAAGCGCGCGCCCGCCTTTCCCCCCGCTGCGGTGCTTGCCGCGCGCCTTCACCTGGCGCGCGGGGATGGAAAGAAAGCTGAGAAAATTCTCACCGCCGCTTTTGCTCAGGCTCCGGCGCGCGCAATCGCTGAAACTTTTGAGATTCTTTTTGCAAAGGACGACGCGGCCGCGCTCGATCGCCTGGCGGACAGGAACCCTGACAGCCGGGAGGCATCATACCTTCGCGCGAAAGCGATGCTGTCGCGTGGTGACGCGAGCGCCGCCGTCGCAGCGCTGACGCAAGTGCTGAAAACCACGGCGTCGGCGCGCGCCCTCTCGATGATGGCGTTGGCGCAGTCCGCGCTTCGAGGCGAAGTTGCGGCGCGGCCCTGGTTCGAGCGCGCTGCAAAGGCGCCCCCG
>JBBTJH010000281.1:0-4869 GCA_038059555.1 Pseudomonadota bacterium
ATCTCCGCCAACGCCAGGCGAATTCGCAGACGCCGCTCACGGGCTGGCGCGCGAATTTCATGGCCGGATAGACCTTGCGGCGCGTCATTCCGGAATTATGCAGAGGCAGCGCCTGACACCGCCGCGAAACGGCTAATTCAGCAGCGGATCGTCCTCGGCGAGTTCCTCGGCGAGGAGCCGCAGGAACGCCAGAAATTGCGAATTGACGGTAACGGTCTTGCCCGTCGACAGCGTCACCGTGACAGAGCCGTCAGCCGCCGGTTCCGACATCTTCTGGCGCCATTCCGCCTCTTCGAAAAGATCAAGCTTCATCGGCGATCCGTCGCGTGATTTCAGCGCGCCGAAGGAAATAAGGTCGATCCTGGGCTTTGTCACGTCGCTCATGCGCTATCGTCCGTGATGACTTTGAGGTGCGGCGTCGCGCCGATGAGAACCCCGAGCGCGGCGCTGTCCTTGATGCCCGGCGGACACCGGCGCCGATATTCCTCAGCGATCGCGAGCAGCGCTTCCGCAGCGCCGTCGCGCGCGCCATTCTCGATCGCCTCGAGATTTTCGTCGAGCAGGAGATGCGCGAGGACAAGCGTCTCGATCCGATAGCCAGCCCGGTCGGCGACGCGCTGCAGCATCCTCATCGAGATCGCTTTTTTTCCCGCCTCCATGCGCGAATAGACCGGCTGGCTGACGAACAACAGCTCGGCCATTTCTTCCTGGCTGAGATGGCGAAGGGCCCGATAGACCCGCAACAGCGCCCCGAATTCGAGCATCGAAAACTGCTCCCAATGACGCCTTAAAGTCTGATCTCGAAAACGAGCGGGCGCAAGAAAAACCGTCGCGGCTTGCCACACCGGATACGCGAATTTTTCTCTTTTTCGGAGAATTATTCAGCAGGCGAATAAATTATTCGCAGGCGGAATAAGACCCCTCAAAATTAGAATAATGACCCCCTGTTTTTGAATAGCGATCCGCTCGCGGATTCAAATTCCTGGCGCCAAAATGCGGTCTGTACCCGTGCGTGTCTGCGCTCGTTTCAGCGCAAGGCGCGATGCTTCAAGGAGGCGATGAAGTCCATGGTCGCAAAGCATACAGAAAGCGAAGAACGGCCCGAGCAGGAGAGTCTTGGAGAGACCCCCTTCCTGCACCCCGACGAGGCGGCGGATTACCTCCGGATCACCCGTCGCGCCCTCGAGAATTTCCGCGTCACCGGCAAGGGACCGTCCTATCGCAAACATGGCGGGCGCGTCGTCTATCACATCGAGGATCTTGAGGAGTGGTCAAACGATCGGCGCTACCGGTCTCGTTCGGACAAGGATAATTCGTGATGCGGCGGCGGCGTCTCCTGGCGCTCGCGCTAAGCGGCGTTTCTGTTGCCGCGCTGGGGCTTGCGAGCGTCACCCAATTCACGCCGCGCCTCATTTGGAACGCCTCTGAGAGCGCGCCGCTGGGTCTCTATCGGACTGAACAGGGCGTCCCCAAAATCGGCGATTACGTGCTGGTCCAGCCCAATCGGGACGTTGAAATTCTCATCGCCGAGCGGGGTTATCTCCCCGAAAACATCCCGCTCCTGAAACGCGTCGCGGCCCTTCCCGGCGCGAGGATTTGCCGGAAAGGGGAGGGAATATTCATTGACGGTATTCGCGTCGCCGACGCCCTTCCGGTCGATTCTGCGGGCCGCATTCTCCCCGCTTGGGTCGGCTGCTTTTCGCTGTCGGCGAATGAGATTTTTCTTCTGAACGACCCGAAAAACTCTCTCGACGGCAGGTATTTCGGAGCGACGCATTTGGATGATGTCATCGGCGTCGCGGGTCCGCTTTGGGTAAGGGAGAACGAGCGGTGAGGGCCGGAATAGGGGACGGGCGGAGGATGGCAAGATTAAGGGCTCTGCACATAATCATGTGCAAAGCCAGTCTGCACGTCTCATTTCCATGCACATGGCCGACCGCGCCCTGTGCATCGATGCGCATCGCCCGATGAGCCGCGCCGAGGACGATTTCCGCCCAAAGCTCGGCCGCATCCGCTCGCTCGGCGGGCGGTCTGCAAAGCGCTATACCGCCAAGCTCGCCGCCGCGATGGAAAAGGCCCGTCCCGGCGTATTCGCGAAGCGCTCGGGGAGGGGCTATGCGCTCTCCCATATCGGGCGCGGCGCCGGGATCGCCGCTGCTCGATCCATGAAAGGCCACCCATTCGCGAAATTCCGCGCCCGCCGCGTCGCCGTCAAAATCCGCTCGGTGCGCTTGGGCAAGAGCGGGCTTTCAAAAGCGCGGGCGCATCTTCGCTACATCCAGCGCGACGGCGCAGAAAAGGACGGTAAACCCGGAAAGCTCTACGGACCGGCACCGGAAGCCGTCGACGGCGAGGCGTTTCTCGACGAGGGGAAGACTGATCGCCATCAGTTCCGGATCATCCTGTCGCCGGAAGACGCCGGCGAGCTTGAGGACCTCACCAAATTCACGCGCGACGTCATGGCGGCGGTGGAACGCGATTTGGGAACAAAACTCGACTGGGTCGCCGTCAATCACCACGATACTGATCACCCGCATGTCCATATCGTCCTGCGGGGACGCGCCGATGACGGAGAGAATCTCGTCATCGCTAGGAACTATATCACGCATGGATTCCGGCGGCGCGCGGAGGAACTCGCGACCCTGGAGCTGGGGGACCGCAGCGATCTTGACATCGCCAGGGCGCGCCTCCTGGAGGCGGGCAAGGACCGCTTCACCTCGATTGATCGCGATCTCGGGGAACTGGCGGTAGGGGGCGTCATCGATCTGAAGCAGCCGCGCACAACCTATGACCGCTTCCGCACGAAGCTCCTGAACGCGCGCCTCAAAACCCTTGAAACCATGGGGCTCGCGACGCGCGCGTCCGATGGCTGGCGCCTGTCGCCGCGCCATGAAGAGACCTTGCGCGACATGGGCCGGCGCGGCGACATTATTCGCTCCATGGGGCAGGCCCTCGGGACCCGGTTTTCGCCGGCGGCGATGCGCGATTATGCAGCGGAAGTTGCGCCGCCGGTTTTGATCGGCCGCGTCGCCGGCTCAGGCGCGTCGGACGACGCCCATGAGAAGCGCTTCCTCGCGATCGACGGCGCCGACGGCAAGCAATGGCATGTCGCGGTTGTTTCGGGCGCTTCTTTAACGCCGCCGAATGAGGCAATCGTTGAGATCCGGCGCGAAGCAGGCGCGGCCCGCAAATCCGATCACGTCATCGCCGCGATCGCGAAGCAAAATGGCGGCGTGTATTCGGACGCGTTGCACGAACGCGCCGATCCGCGATCGACGCCCGAATACCGACTCGCGCACAAGCGGCGGCTTGAAGCCTTGCGGCGCGCCAGCGTCGCCGAGCGCGAACCGGACGGGTCCTGGCGCGTGCCCGAGGATTATCTCAAACGCGCCGCCGAGTTCGAGCGCGGGAAGGGCGCGGCGAATGTCCGTGTTCTCTCCTTCGTCACGCTTGAACAATTGGAAAGCGTGCCGGGGGCGACATTCATCGATGATACGCTTGACGGAAAACGTTCGATCGAAGCGACAGGCCACGGCTTTGGCGCTGAGCTGAAAGACGCGCTGAGCGCGCGGCGGCGCTGGCTCCTGGCGCAAGGGCTCGCCGAAGAGGTGGGCGGCGCCTTTCGCGTCGACCGTCGCGCACTCGCGTCTCTGCACCGCGACGCGGTCGCTAGGGAAGGTGCAAGGCTCGAAAAACGCCTCGGTAAATCCTTCATCGAGCCGGTCGAGGGCGAGCGCTTCTCCGGCGTTTATCGCCGCCCCGTCGATCTCGCCTCCGGGCGTTACGCGCTAGTCGAACGCTCGAAAGACTTCACGCTCCTTCCCTGGCGCGAGGCCCTCGAAGTCCGGCGCGGCCTCGAAATCTCCGCGGTTCTCCGCCGCGGCGGCATCGCCTGGGACATCGGAATAGAGCGGGGACTAGGGCGGTGAGGCGACGACGGCCGTGTTCTGGGTAATAAATGGCGCGAACGCCGCCTTACCAACGTTTTTTGCGCCGGATTTGTCTCAATGACATAGGCCGACGGCCGGACCCGCCAATCGGCGCCAATTTCGGCGCAAGGTATTCAACCCATTGTTTTTACTTACTCATATCCGACAGGGCCGTGCCCAGAGCGCCCGGCTGGCCTGGCCAGTTGATTTCTTGGGAAAGTACGTCTATATCTTCTTCCACAGGAAAGGCTCTATCCATGGCGCTCGCTCCACAGTTGGCGACCAACAATGCCCCCGAAAAGGCGCGCGTCCTGACCAAGGCGGTCGTTCGCGCCGGCGACGCGCTCGGTCTCACCTCAGCGGAGCTCGCCTCTATCATCGGCGTCTCGCCCGCGACCATGAGCCGGATGCGCAAGGGCGACTACTTCCTTGGGATGAAAGATAAGTCTTACGAGCTTGCGGCGCTCCTCGTCCGGTTTTTCCGGTCGCTCGATGCGATTGCCGGCGGCGACAATGCTGTGAGGACAGCGTGGCTGCGCGGTGAGAACGCCGCCCTTGGCGGCGCCCCGGCCGATCTCATTCAAACCGTTTCCGGATTGACCAATGGCCTTGCCTATCTGGACGCACGACGCGCTCCGATCTGACCGAAGGCCGTTCAAGGGCGTCTTCTGGCGCTGCGTCGAGGCGCAACATCTCGTCTCGACGCTCGCCCTCGTCGATACGCTCGAAGAGCAGCGCCTCCTTGAAGACATCCTTGAAGAAACGAAGCCGCCAGCGCCGCCTGAATGCGAAGGCCTTCACTATCTTTACATGACGCCGTTCCGTTACGGGCTCTATCCCAAAGGCTCGCGGTTTCGAAGGGCCGGCAAGACGCCGGGCGTTTTCTACGCCTCCGCTGCGCCGCAGACCGCGGTCATCGAGACGGCGTTTCATATCCTCC
>JBBTJH010000281.1:4879-7509 GCA_038059555.1 Pseudomonadota bacterium
CAGCCGCGACGCCCTTTCCGGCGAACCCCAATGAGTACACGCTGTTTGATGTGCCTCTTGCGACAAAGTCGGCGATCGATCTGACATCAGCGCCATTCAACGCAGCAAGTGATCTGTGGACGGAGTTGAACGATTATTCCGGCTGCCAGGCGCTCGAAGAAAAGGCGCGAGGCGAGGGCGTCGATCTCATCCTTTATCAGTCCGTGCGCGATCCGGCGGCCCGCATGAACGGCGCCTTGCTCGACTGTCGCGGCTTCGCTGCGAAAAAGCCAAGGCATCATCAGTCCTGGAAACTCTGGTTCAACGCCGCCGGCGTTCACGCGATCGAGGAATTCGGGGAGGCAAGATTTTCGATGGCGCCGGAGGCGTTCGGCAAGGATCAGCGGATCGCCGGAATGGCGTGGGAGCGGTAGGTCGAGGGGAGCTTTCTCCGCGATTGGCTGGGCCAAGCCGCTACCGGAGGCCGAGAAGCAGCGAGCCGAAACCTCAAACGCGCGCCCAATCGCCCGGATTTTTTGCAGCAAGCTTGATGCTGCATCGCCTCTTGACAGACTACGGCTGGCCGCCTAATTATCGTGCATCATGACGATTGATGCATTGAAACTCAATCTCGGAACGCTGGCAACCATCTCCGCCGGCTTTCCGCTTCGTACAGCCGCGGATGCGCTTCCCGCCGGCGACGTCAGCTTCGTCCAGATGCGGGATGTGGCCGACGGCGCCTCGGTCGATTGGGCGGGGGTTCCGCGCGTCGCGCTTCCGGGCAAACGGCCCGTGAGCTGGCTTGGCGACGGCGATATTCTTTTTGCCGCCCGCGGGACGAACAACTACGCGCTTGCCCTCAGGAATACGCCGGCGCGCGCGGTGTGCTCGCCCCACTTCTTCGTTCTGAAGGTTTCGGACAAGGCGAGAATCGACCCTTATTTCCTCGCTTGGCAGATCAATCAGAAACCGGCGCAAGATTATTTTCGGCAGTCTGCTACAGGATCGCATATCCCCAATATTCGCCGCAGCGTGCTGGAAGGCCTGGAAATCGCCGTTCCATCCGTGTCCAAACAAAGAATGATCGCAGACCTCTGGAATGCGGCGCTTGAGGAGAAGCGGCAACTGAACGCCCTTCTCGCAAACAGACAACAACAACTGGATTCCGTTGCGGCGGATCTGCTGACCGGACGCATGAGGTAGACAATGACCCAAGCCATCAAACAGGACGACATCAACAAGGCCGTATGGTCGGCCTGCGACACGTTCCGGGGAACGGTCTCGGCGGACATCTACAAGGACTATGTCCTGACCATGCTGTTCCTGAAATATATCAGCGACGTGTGGCAGGACCACTATGACGGCTACACACAAAAATATGGCGAGGAGCCGAAGCTGATCGCGGAGATGATGAAGACGGAGCAGTTCCTTCTGCCCGAGAGCGCCAATTTCACCACGCTGTACAAACGTCGCCATGAAGCCGGCAACGGCGAGCGGATCGACAAGGCGCTGCACGCGATCGAGGAAGCCAACATCGCCAAGCTGCGCGACGTGTTTCAGGACATCAGCTTCAACTCGAACAAGCTCGGCGAGGAAGCGCAGAAGAACGAGCTTCTGAAAGACCTGCTCGAAGATTTCGCGAAGGATACGCTGAACCTTCGCCCCTCGCGCATCGGCAAGCTCGACATCATCGGCAACGCCTATGAATATCTGATCAAGCAGTTCGCCGCCGACTCAGGCCGCAAAGCAGGGGAATTTTACACCCCGCCGGAAGTCTCTGAATTGATGGCGCGGCTCGTCGATCCGAAGGAAGGCGACGAGATTTGCGATCCGACCTGCGGCTCCGGCTCGCTCCTCATGAAGTGCGGGCGCCTGATCCAGCAACGTTTCAACAAATCCAAGAAATACGCCCTCTACGGACAGGAATCGATCGGCAGCACCTGGGCCCTCGCCAAGATGAACATGTTCCTGCATGGCGAGGACAATCACCGCATCGAATGGGGCGACACGATCCGCAACCCGAAGCTGCTCGATGGCGAGGATCGGCTGAAGCATTTCGACATTGTCGTCGCCAACCCGCCCTTCAGCCTCGATAAATGGGGGCACGGCACGGCGGAGGCCGACAGGTTCGGACGTTTCCGGCGCGGCATCCCGCCGAAGACCAAGGGCGATTACGCCTTCATCCTTCACATGATCGAGACCATGAAGCCCAAGACCGGGCGCATGGCGGTGGTCGCGCCGCACGGCGTGCTGTTCCGTGGATCGTCGGAGGGGAAAATCCGCAAGCAGCTGGTTGAGGAAAACCTCCTCGATACGGTCATCGGCCTCCCCGAGAAGCTCTTTTACGGCACCGGCATTCCGGCGGCGATCCTTGTGCTGAAGAAGCGCAAGACCGACGACAAGGTTTTGTTCATCGACGCAAGCCGCGAGTTCGTCTCCGGCAAGAACCAGAACCAGCTCTCCGACGACAATCTCAAAAAAATCATGGAGACGTTCGAGGCGCGCCAGAGCGTTCCCAAATACGCCTGGCTCGCGAGCCCGAAGGAGCTCGCCGAGAACGACTTCAACCTCAACATTCCCCGCTATGTCGACACGTTGGGTGATCCTAATCTCGAGAATGTCTTGCGCGTGGCTAAGCATTTTGATGTAAG
>JBBTJH010000282.1:0-2477 GCA_038059555.1 Pseudomonadota bacterium
GCGCCCGGCCGCGATGCGCCGGCGCCATTGGAAAGGGAGAATTCCAATGAAATACCTTGTTGTCTCAGCGATACTCGGCGCGGCGGCGCTCGTCAGCGGTTGCGGCGGCGGCGAGAGGGTCGGCAATTCGAACGCGCCCGAGCCCTCGGCGACCGAAGAAAACACCGACGCGACCGGCGAAAGCGCTGCTTCCGCCGGCGACGCCGACGCGCAGAGCGCCGATACGGCGGCTGGGGCGCAAGCCGCGCCCGCGCCCGAAAGCGACGCCGCGGCTGAAAGCGAGCCCGCATCGCCGGAGACGGACGCGTCATCCGACCCGCAATAGGGCCGGCGCCGGAGGGCTGGCGTTTTCGCGTGTCGCGCGAAAATGCTCCGTAATCTGCGGAGTATCCGCTGACCCGCGGCGTCTTTGATTCCAGCCTTCATGCGGGTCCTGGCGGTTTTGTCCGTATAATGCGGATGTCGCCAAGGGGTGAAAAGTTCCCGCTTCGCGTGCGGCGCATTTTTTTCGCCGCACGGGGGTTTTTCATCTGACGGCGGCCAGTCCAATTCCTACCGGAACGCCGTCCCAATTCACGATGTCAAAACATCGGCGGCCGCCTTAGGGAAGCGTTCGCCGATGAAGGTAAGCCTGAGGCCTAAGGCCCTGCGCGCGCAAGCGAGCGGAGATTGCAGCGTGCGCTCTTGACTTCGCGCAGGCGGGGAATCCCAAAAACGCTGGGGCGAGGGGCTAAAACTCTTCATGTTTTGTTTACCTTCGTTAACAATCAGTAAAAATGTGATCTTAGTTAACGCGGTTTTCCGTTGACGGTCCGCCTCTGCGATGTTTCAATCATCCGTGTCGGAACCAATTCCTCCGTAGACCGACGAAGCAAGTCGAGACTGAATTTTTGTAGAAATTGCCAAACGCGACGCCGGTCTCCCCTCCCCGGCGAAGCGCCCCTGAAAGTGACGGCGCGGGCGACCGCGAAGACGAGACTGCATCCCTCTCCGCACGACGCTTCACACGCGGAAAGGCATATAGGCTGTCAGTCGGATTTCGGGATGCAATAAGGGCGCGAGCGGCAAGGCTCGCGCCCTTTTTTATTCGCCGCCATAATAGCCGCGCGTATAGCGCAGGAATTCTGTCGCCGCGCCGCTGTCGATCATCTGCTCTGAAAGATCGCGCCCGTCCTTGAAATAACAGCGCGCGACAATGCGCTGATAGGCGTCGGTGTCGATATGTTCGCAGGAGAGCGTTTCGCCCTTGACGAGAAGCGCCAGCGTTTGCGTCGCTTCGTCAAAGCCTTCTTCGTCGCGCTCTGGCGCATCGACGCCCCAAAGGCGAATGCGCGTCGGGACGCCGTCGAGATACAGCGTGTCGCCATCGACAATGCGCGCGGCCTCGGCGATGAGGACTTTCGCCTCCTCAAGGCGGCTGACGCGCCCGTCATCGGCGGCGAGCACGATCTGCGGCAGGACGCTCTCGCCGGTTACGGTCTCGGCGGCGGCGTCGATGATTTCGGCCGCGGCGACCGGCGCCGCGGCGATGCTCGCGGTTTGCGTTAGCGGCGCGGCGGCGGGCTGCGCGAGGGCGAGCGGCCGGAGGGGGGCTTCATATTGATGAACCCAGCCCGCCCCGATGGCGCCCCCAAAAACCATCGCCGTCAGCGCGATTTTCCATTCCCCGAAGGTCAGCAGCGATCGGCCCCGGCCCGCAAAGACGCGCCGGGAGGGCTTGAACACGACAAGGCCGCCGCTTTTCATCATCGGCGAAGGCTCGCGCGCCCGGGCTAAAATAGGTTTCAAACGATCGCTCGCATTGTCCCTATCCCGGCAGGGTTTGACGGGGTAAACGCGAATTCATGAAGCTGATCCGCATCGATGACATCGCCCCCGCGCCGTGGAAAAACGGCGGCGGCGTCACCCGCGAGCTTGCTCTTTGTGCGGACGATAAAGGGTTCGCCTGGCGATTGTCCGTCGCCGAGGTGGCGCGCGCCGGCCCCTTTTCGGCGTTTCCGGGGTTAAAGCGCGTCTTGACCGTCATCGAGGGCGCGGGGCTCATTCTTCGCCACGCGGGCGGCGCCATCTCCGCCCTGCCCGGCGCGCCCGTGCGCTTTGACGGCGACATGGCGATCGACTGCGATCTTGCAAACGGGAAGGTGCGCGATTTCAATCTGATTTACGACCCGGCGCGCCAGCCGATGGACGTCATCCGCCTCGGCGCCGGCGCGCATGACGCGCGCGGGATCGGGCTTCTCCCCCTCGGCGGCGATTGCTTCATTGACGGCAGCGGCGCGGTTCCGGCGGGATCGTTTGCGTTGTTTGAGAGCGCCATCCCGATGCGGGTGACGGTGACGGTTGCCGCGCTGCTTGTGACGCTGGATTAGGCGCGCGTCAGACTCCGGTCGAATTTGCGCGCTCCCTTTCACCGTGCATCCCCGCGAAAGCGGGGATCCATTGCGCCGTCAGCCTGGATCCCCGCTTTCGCGGGGATG
>JBBTJH010000282.1:2487-4731 GCA_038059555.1 Pseudomonadota bacterium
GGGGATGCACGGAACTGTGGGAAAGCCAGCGCCGATCTACGCGCGCGCCAGCAGATCCGTCACCGCTTTTTTGTAATTCCTGATAATCGTCTCGCGCGCGGCGTGGCGCCCGCCCTTCACGACATGACGACCGGCCGCCCACACGTCGGTGACGACATCATCGCCCGCTGCAAAACAGAGCCCATCGAGCAATTGCGCCTCGCTCAGCGCGCAAAGCGCCGGCGCGGAGGCGTCGAACGCGACGAGATCTGCAAGCCTTCCCTTCTCAATTGCGCCCGCATCGCGCCCCAGCGCGCGCGCTCCTCCCGCCGCCGCGCCCATGTAAAGCGTCTCGCCGACGCTGCCGCCGCCGGCGAGCACATTGCGCGACAGATCGCGAAGGCGCTGCGAATATTCGAGCATGCGCAGCTCTTCAGTCAGAGAAATTCGCACATTGCTGTCCGACCCGATCCCGAAAGCGCCGCCAGCGGAGAGATAGCGCGCGCCGTCGAACGGCCCGTCGCCCAGATTCGCTTCCGTAATCGGGCAGAGCCCCGCGACGGCGCCGCTCTGCGCCAGCGCGCGCGTTTCTGCGTCCGTCATATGCGTCGCATGAACCGCGCACCAGCGCGCATCAATGTCAGCGTTCGCGAGCAGCCATTCGACCGGCCGCGCGCCGAGCCACGCCTTGACGTCGTCAACTTCCTTAGGCTGCTCGGCGATGTGGATATGAACCGGGCAATGTTCATGCGCAGCGAGCGCGCGCTTTAAATCGCCGGGCGAGACAGCGCGCAGCGAATGCGGCGCGATGCCGATGCGAGCATCAGCCGCCGGAAGGCTCGATTTCGCCTCACTGACGAGACGGTTAAAGCGAGAGACATCATTGCCGAAACGCGCCTGCTCCGGCGCCAGCGTTTTTTCCCCCGCGCCGCCGTAAATGTACAAGACCGGCAACAGCGTCAGCCCGATACCGGTCTGCGCAGCGGCAGCGCTGATGCGCTGCGACATCTCGCTCAGCGACGCATAGGGCGCGCCCCCTTTCTGGTGATGGAGATAATGAAACTCGCCGACCGAAGAAAATCCTGCTTCCAGCATTTCCATAAAGACGAGCGCCGCGATCGCCTCAACCTCATCCGGTTCGATCGACTGCGCGAAACGGTACATCAGCTCGCGCCAGCTCCAGAAAGAATCGCGCCCGCCTTGCCTATATTCCGTCATGCCGGCCATGGCGCGCTGAAAGGAATGGCTGTGCAGATTGCCGAGAGCGGGCGCCAGCGTATCGACGCGAACGGCGCCTGCCGGCGCCGAGACGTCAGCGTCAAGCGCCGCGATGCGCCCGTTTTCAATCTGAAGCGCAACATCATGCGCCCACCCGCCGGGCAACCGCGCGCGTTTTGCGAAAATTCCCGTCATGCGCGCGCCTTTTCCGCCAGCAACGGCGCCAGCGCCGCAAGGCCTTTTAATATCTCACTGAGCGCGCTGCGCAATTTTTCCGCCCGCACCTCGTCATAAGAAAAGGGCGGCGCCTCGCTCGTGAGATACAGCGACTGCGCAAGCTCCATCTGGACGGCGTGAACGCCCTGCGCCGGCTTGCCGTAATGCCGCGTCGTCCACCCGCCCTTGAAGCGGCCGTTGACCACATGGCTGAAAGAAGACCGCCGCGCGGCATCTGCAACCATCGCCTCAACCGCCGCATCGCAAGTCGCCCCGTCATTCGTTCCAATATTGAGATCGGGCAGCACGCCGTCGAAGAGATGCGGAATATGCGAGCGGATCGAATGGCAATCATAGAGAATTGCAACGCCGTGGAGCGCCTTCACGCGCGCAAGTTCGGCATGAAGCGCTGCGTGATAGACCGCGTGACAGGCAAGTCGGCGCCGTTCCGTTTCCTCAGCATCCGGCGGGGTTGTCCAGAGTGCAGCGCCGTCAAAATTCGTCAGCGGAACAAGTCCCGTCGTGTTCCGCCCCGGATAGAGCGACGCGCCCGAAGGGTCGCGGTTCGCGTCGATGACATAGCGGTGAAACTTCGCCCGCACGATCGTCGCGCCGGCAAGAAGCCCGTCATAAAGCCGGTCGATATGCCAGTCGGCGTCGCGCAAGCTCCGCCCCTCGTCGTTGAGGCGCGCGAAAATTTCCGCCGGAACATGTGTTCCCGTATGCGGCATGCCGAGGACGACGGGACCTGCGCCGCGCGTCACCTCGACAAAGTTTCCGGAAAAATTCTCCACACCAACCTTCAAGCGCACCTTCAGACCACGTGACCAT
>JBBTJH010000283.1:0-1160 GCA_038059555.1 Pseudomonadota bacterium
GGCATCACCACGCGCAAGGACGTGGGACGCTTGTCGGGGCGCGGCGTGGGCATGGACGTGGTCAAGACCAACATCGCGCGCTTGGGCGGGGTGGTCGACGTGCAGAGCGAGCAGGGGATCGGCACGAAGTTCACGATCACGATGCCGATCACGCTGGCGATCATCGGAGCGCTGCTTGTGGACGTCGCGGGGGCGGTCTACGCGGTGCCGCTGTCGAGCGTGCAGGAAGCGGTGAGTCTCTCGCTCGCGCTGGTCGCCGCCTATCCCTTCATGAAGCGCGTCACCTGGTGGCCGCAGGCCTTTCTCGGGCTCACCTTCAACTGGGGGGCGCTGGTGGGGTATTCAGCGCTCGCCGGCAAGCTGACCCTTGCGCCGGCGCTCCTTTATGCGGCGGGCGTCGCGTGGACGCTCGGCTATGACACGATCTACGCCCATCAGGACAAGGAAGATGACGCGCTGATCGGCGTTAAATCCTCGGCGCGCGCCCTCGGCGCCAATACCATCGGGGCGCTGAAGATTTTTTATGCGATCACGATCGCGCTAGCGGCCGCAGCCGGCCTCGAAGGCGGGCTGCACGGCGCCTATGTCGTCTTTCTCGCAGCGCCGGCCGCGCATTTCGTCTGGCAGATAAGGAACGTCAACATTGACGAACCGGCCAATTGCCTTTCCGTTTTTAAATCCAATCGCGAAGCCGGTCTTCTCATTCTCGCGGCCTTGTTATTGGCGGCGATGATCCCCCGCGCTTAAATACGATAATGTTTCCACGACCCTCCAAGGAGATTAAGGTCATGATCGACCGACGCAGATTGCTCGCAGGCGCCGCGGTTCTCGCCGGCGCCGCAGCGATTATTCCCGCAAAGGCCAAAGACATGAAAATCGACCCGAAGACGATCCCCGACTACGATAAATGGCGCCTGACCGACAAGGAATGGAAAGAGCGCCTTCCCACGGAGGCCTATGCGGTCCTGCGCAAGGAAGCGACCGAGCGGCCATGGACGAGCGAGTTCAACAATGAAAAGCGCGACGGCGTCTTCGCCTGCGCCGGGTGCGGCTATGATCTGTTCCCGTCGGTCAAGAAATTCGATTCCGGGACCGGCTGGCCGTCGTGCTTCGACTATCTTCCGAACGCGCTCGAAACCAAAACCGACTTCAAGCTGATC
>JBBTJH010000283.1:1170-8927 GCA_038059555.1 Pseudomonadota bacterium
GGATTTAAAGCTCTGGGGGCCGCGCACGGAATATCATTGCGCGCGTTGCGGCGGCCATCAGGGCCATGTTTTCAACGACGGCCCCTCGCCGACCGGCCTTCGATATTGCAACAACGGCGTTGCGTTGACGTTCAAGCCGGCTTAGCCCGCCGGGCGCGACAGTCGAAACCGGTTTCGCGCGGTTAGGCGCGCCAAATCATGAGGCTGGGTCTTCCGGCGTGATTTCTTCATCGCGCCGGAAGACCCAGCGCTCCCCTTTCTCTTCGCAGCGCCGTCGGCTATCCTCACCTCGCTGCGTTAGAGGGATTTTCATGGCCGACGAGAAACTGACCGACCGCCTTGCTGAGCGCGTGACCGGCGGCCAGCCGCGGCGCACCGCCATCCAGCTCATCATCGCCAGCGTCGTTGTCGGCGCGTTCCTCGCGTTCTGGGGCGTGTCTCCCGGCGAATTCTGGCGCGGCATCTTCGATTTCTTCAAAGGGATCATCGGCTGGCTCGGCGATTCCGTCGGCGAGATTGTCGTCAATCTTGCGACCTATCTCCTCTTTGGCGCCGCGATCGTCGTGCCGGTCTGGCTGATCATGCGCCTTATCAATGGCGAGCGCCGGCGCTGATCAGCGAGGCGAAGCGATCAACGATTGCAGCCAGTCGATATAGGCGATCCACGCCCTGCGGCCCTTTTCCGTCAGGTGACAGATCGTGCGCGGCTTTCTCTCACGGAACGTCTTCTCGACGCGGACATATTTAGCGTCTTCGAGTTTCCTCAGATGCACGGAGAGATTGCCGTCGGTGCCGCCGACTTTCGCCTTCAGTTCGTTGAAGTCGGCCGATCCCGCGCCCGAGAGATACGCCATCACGGCGAGCCGCACCCGGCCGTGGATGACATCGTCGATTTCGCGATAGTCGAAACCGGTTTCCTTCATGTCAGACGATGTCGCTCGGCTCGCGCCGCATCAAGATGAGCCCCGGCAGCACGGCGCAGATGAGGCTTCCAAGAGCGCCGACGAGGAGATGACGCGGATCGTTGATGAAGTAGAGCGCGGCGAGTGAGAATATCCACGCGGCAAGCGCAAAGCCGCGCATCCAGTCGAGCCGCGCCGCAGTCGCCGTCGCGTAAAAGGCGATGCCGTAGAGCCCGAACGTGATTGGAAATATCAGGCCGAAAATCGTCTTTGGATCGATGCCGACCAACGTGAAATGTCCGCGAAAGAGCA
Organism: Pseudomonadota bacterium; assembly: GCA_038059555.1. Taxonomy (GTDB): domain Bacteria; phylum Pseudomonadota; class Alphaproteobacteria; order Caulobacterales; family Parvularculaceae; genus Amphiplicatus. Next base: position 2,385 of record JBBTJH010000283.1, read on the forward strand.
CGGCTGCGATCCAGAAAATCGAAATATAAACGCCGACCGCGAACCACGCCGACGTCGCCGTCCGATTGCCGATGGTGAAGGCGCCGGGCTTTAACCCGCTTCTGCGGCCGATGAGAAAACTCGCCGCCCAACCGATGGCGAGAGCGCCGATCCAGAACCCGAGATCGCCGACAAATTCGATCTTGATGACATCGACAATCCGCAAATAAGTGAGCATCGACGCCGCACCGATGACCGCGCCCCAGATGACATAGAGCACGCCGCCGACCAGCGGCGCATTGCGCCCTTCCTCGGCCAGCGTCTTCACATAGGCGATCTCGCTCGCGAGGTCGGAATGGGGATCAGGCGGCATGGCTTCCTCCAGAAACGGCTTACTTTGAAAAATAAAGTGAACCGGCGCCAAGCGCAATCGCCCCCGCGCCGAACCGGCGCTTTTGCGCGGCGGGCGGGGCGGATCGGGGTGGGTTGTCCCCTCACCCGCTCATCCCGGCGAAAGCCGGGACCCAGTCTTTTTTCTCAACCTGGCCCACGCGCTTGTGGATAGATTTCTGGATCCCGGCTTTCGCCGGGATGAACGGGGTTGGGAGTGGAGGAAATCCCCTCACCCGCTCGCTACGCTCGCTGGCCTCTCCCGAGGGAGAGGCGGGGACCGGCGCGCCTTCCTCGCTTCGCCTCTCCCTCCCGCGCGCGAAGGCGCGCAAAGAATTTGGGAGAGGCCAGCATCGCGCAGCGATGCGGGTGAGGGGTTTTTCTTTCGATGGGGATATCCCAAATTGATCTCGCCATGCTCTAAAAATTCACGGCTCTGTTCGTAAACGGATGAATTCCCCTTTTTGGAGAATCCTTCCCGCAAAATACCCCAAAATCGCTGCTTGAACCGCCGGCGGCAAATCCCCAAGTCGGTTGATGATGAAAATGAGGAAGGCCCCGCTTTCCTTGGCTCTTTGACAATCTGGCGGATCGCGGCGGACCGGTTTTTCTGGGCTGGCCGTCGCGAGCGGAACGAAAGACGATAAACCCTCTTTCATTCCGGCAAGGACGAGCGCCCCTGCAACACGGGATGGCGATCGACGGCTCTAATCCTTTGAAAAAAGGCGCCCCAATCAGCGAGGCAAAAGGCGCCCCTTTGCGGCTCTAGCCAGCAAGGAAGGCCGAAATTTCAGCGGACGGGGGATCGCAAAAGGCGCCCATTTTAATGGGCCTTTGCCGCCGCCTAAGTCGACGATATTTATTCGGCGCTTTTCGGCTTCATCGTCGGCGGAACCGGCGCGTTCGCGGCGCCGGATTCGATCAGCGGCTCAACGGCCGGCGCAACGATGGCGAGATTGACGACGGGCGGCGGCGCGCCGGTGATGGCGGCGAGCTGGTCAGCTGAATCGAGCGAAGCGCTGACGATCGGCGCCGTTGCAACGACGCGTTTGCTGACAAAATCATAGACGACGATTTCATCGCCCATCGGGCTTTCGACATGCATGGCGACGCGGTCGCCGTCGAGCGAAATGCTCCGCACACGGCGATCTTCGCCGAGCGATATCGCCGGCGCAGATTTCGACGACGCAAATGTCGCATCGGTCGCGGGTCCTCGCGCCGGCTGGTCGAGCGTGTCGATCGCCGCTGTCTGCGCTTGCGGGCCGGGCTCGCTCGCGGGCTTTCCAAACAAAGCAAGGGCGCCCATGACGACGACGATGAAGACGGCCGGCATGGTGACGACGCCGACCGCGAACGCGCGGGCGGGCTCAGGCTTGACGGGCCCCGCCGCTGCCGGCGCGGCAAAGCCCTGATAGGGACGGCGCGCGTCATTTTCTGGCGCTTCCTCGGCCTCCTGCATCAGACGCAAGGCGCGGCGGCGCAGCTGATCGACGGGCGACGTATTTTCCGCTTCCGCCATCATGATGAAATTCGGTTCCGCACGCGACATTTGACAGACCCTCGCCCGGCGTGACATCGCCAGCGCCATGACAGAGACGAATTTCCCCGCCGATCGCCGGACGTTCACGGTTGCGCCGGACTATGCGGGAACAAGGCTTGATAAATGGTTGTCGGAGGCGGCAGGCGGCCTCACCCGCTCGCGCCTCAAGGCGTTGATCGAGGAAGGGGCCCTGTCCCGAAATGGGGCGGCCTTCGCCGACGTTTCATGGAAGGTCCGCAGCGGCGAGGTTTATGAGCTCGCCATGCCGCCGCTTGAACCGGCCGAACCGGCGGGCGAGCCGATCGCCCTCGACGTCTATTATGAAGACGCCGATCTCATCGTCATCAACAAGCCTGCAGGTCTTGTCGTTCATCCTGCGGCTGGGAACTGGACCGGAACGCTCGTCAATGCGCTGATCGCCCATTGCGGCGACAGCCTTTCGGGCGTCGGCGGCGTCGCGCGGCCCGGCATCGTTCACCGTCTCGACAAGGACACGTCCGGGCTGCTGGTCGCCGCCAAGCATGACGCCGCGCATGTGCAGCTCAGCCGGGCATTCTCCGTACACGACATTGAACGGGTCTATGACGCGGTCGCCATCGGCGCCCCGCGCCCGGCTGTTGGAACAATCGACGCGCCGCTTGCCAGAGCCGGCGGCGACCGCAAGAAAATGGCGATCGTCGCGGAGACCAACACCCGGCCCGACCAACGGCGCGCCGTCACCCATTACCGGGTTGCGGAAACCTTCGGCCGGGGACGCGCCAAACTCGCGGGCGACGCGCTCGCCTCGCTCATCGAGTGCAGGCTGGAGACCGGCCGCACGCATCAGATCCGCGTGCACCTCTCCTCGATCGGTTGCCCGCTGATTGGCGATCCCGTTTACGGGCGCGGGCCGGGGCTCGCAGGGCTTAGGCCCGGCGACGCCGCCGCCGACCGGGCGCTCGCAGCCCTCTCGGCCTTTCGCCGGCAGGCGCTTCACGCGCGCATTCTCGGCTTTGCGCATCCGGTGACCGGCGAAGCCTTGCGCTTTGAGGCGCCGCAGCCGGCGGATCTGGCGGGGCTTTTGTCGGCGCTGCGGGATCTTTAACTTCCGGGTCTCACGCAATTTTGTTCCAATAAGCGGCGGCTCACCCGCGCCCAGCCCAATTTCCGCCCTATCCTGCTGTGACCATTTCGCCGCACGGACGAGACAAGCCTGTCCCAGCACAGTGTTGGCGACCGGAAAATCGTCCCTATATCGGGTCTTCAGCCCGCCCCAGCCTTCCCCGGGCGGCAGGGGCATCCAGAAGAGAGTTTAATGGCCAAAGACCTTGTTGCAACGCCAGCCCTGACGCCGGAGGGCAGCCTGTCGCGCTACCTCGCCGAGATCCGGAATTTTCCGATGCTCGGCAAGGATGAGGAATACATGCTCGCCAAGCGGTTCTCAGAGCATGCAGACCCCGACGCCGCGCAAAAGCTGGTGACCAGCCATTTGCGCCTCGTCGCCAAAATCGCCATGGGCTATCGCGGCTACGGACTGCCGATCGGCGAGGTCATCTCCGAGGGCAATGTCGGCCTGATGCAAGCGGTCAAACGCTTCGACCCTGAAAAGGGCTTTCGCCTCGCAACCTACGCGATGTGGTGGATCAAGGCCTCGATCCAGGAATATATCCTGCGCTCGTGGAGCCTCGTGAAGATCGGCACCACAGCCGCGCAGAAAAAACTCTTTTTCAACCTCCGGAAGATCAAGGGAAAAATCGACGCGATCGAAGACGGCGATCTCAATCCCGATCAGGTGAAGCTGATCGCCGACAAGCTTGGCGTCACCCATGACGATGTCGTGCAGATGAACCGCCGCATGTCCGGCGGCGAGGCGTCGCTGAATGCGCCGCTTGGAAAATCGGAAGAGGGCGTGGGCGAATGGCAGGACTGGCTCGTCGATGAAAACGCCGTCAACGCTGAACAAAAGCTCGTCAACGAGAACGAATATGACGTGCGCATGTCGCTGCTCGACCGCGCCATGGCGACCTTGAACGAGCGCGAACAGCACATCATCACCGAGCGCCGGCTGAAGGACAATCCGGCGACGCTTGAAGAGTTGAGCCAGGAATACGGCGTCTCGCGCGAGCGCGTGCGCCAGATCGAAGTGCGCGCGTTTGAAAAGCTTCAAAGCTCGATGAAGCGCCTCGACAAGGAAATGCGCGGCGGAACGCTTGAAGCTTCCGCGTCAGCTTAAGTCTCGACTGGCGAGATTTTCGCAATTTTCCTGAAGCGGTCGCGGCAAGTTCTTGCTACGATGCGGCGAGAAGGAGATCGCCATGACCGCCGCATCCGCTGACAAAGTCAAAAAATTTCGCGCGCTTCACAAAAAAGGCGCCGCCTTTTTGTTTCCGAATTTCTGGGACGCGGGATCGGCGAAAATCCTCGAAGGGCTCGGCTTTGAGGCGCTCGCCTCGACGAGCTCCGGCTTTGCGCTGACCAAAGGCCGCGCCGATTACTCGGTGACGCGAGATGAAGTGATGGCGCACGCTCGCGAGGTAAGCGCGGTTGTCGATATCCCCGTCGCCGCCGATCTTGAAAACGGATTTGGGCCTTCGGGGGAAGATTGCGCGCTGACGATCCGGCAGGCGGCCGAGGCCGGGCTTTGCGGCGGATCGATCGAGGATTCAACAGGCGACGCTCGCCGGCCGGTTCATGAAAAATCGGCTGCGGTCGATCGTATCCGCGCGGCGGCCGACGCGGCTCGCGCGGCGCCGAACGGCTTCGTCCTGACCGCGCGCGCCGAGGCTTTTCTCTACGGCCCAGCCGATCTTGGGGAAGTGATCTCCCGGCTGCAGGCCTTCGAAGAGGCCGGCGCCGAAATTTTGTTCGCGCCCGGGCTCCCGGATATGGAAGCTGTCGCCGCCGTCTGTTCGTCAGTTTCAAAGCCCGTCAATGTTCTGGTCTTTGGCGCGCTTGCAAAACACTCGGTTGAAGACTTCGCACGCGCCGGCGTTGCGCGCTTGTCGCTCGGCGGCGGCCTTGCAAACGCCGCCTACGCCGCGCTCGTTGAAACCGCACTCGACATCAAAAACTCTCGCGGGTTCTCATCTATCGGCGCCAAGCGCGACGCGATCAAAACGTTCAAAAGCTTCATCGGCAATTAGATCATCGATTTGGCGCGCCTTTGCGCGCGAAACCCGTTTCCGCTTTCGCCCCCGGCGCGTTAGGCCCGGCGAGTGTCAGCGGCGCTTGAAGGCGCCGGTTGCACGGCCGACGTTTCCGGTTCGCCGGCGGATGAGTTGTCGTTTCGCCGGTCGGCCCACGACATCCATTCGTGTTTGGGTTTGCCGGCCGGTTTTGAAAAGAGCGAGGCGGCGGCGACGGCGGGTATCGCGACACAGCCTCTGCGGGGCGTATTCGACGACATGGCGTATCTCCCATTCGCCCGTCTGAAGCGGGCTTCTTACAAATGGGAGACTATGGCGCGCCTTCAATACCCGCAATGGCTTCAATCGCATTGTTTCAATGTTCGTCTGGCATGCTGCAGTGCAACTAAAGACGAATGACGTATTCCTTGCGCGTCGTCGCAACGACTTCCCAGACGCCTTTAAATCCTGGACGAATGATAAAGCTGTCGCCCGCCGTGACGGGCCGCGCTGCGCCGCCCTCCTCCGTCACGATCGAAACGCCGCTCAGGATCCGGCAATATTCCCACTCGTCATACTGAATGCGCCATGCGCCGGGCGTTGATTCCCAGACGCCCGCATAAAGTCCGCCGGGCTGTTCCTCGATGTTCCAGGTTCGAAATACCGGATCGCCGGAAATCAACCGGTCAACGGCCGGCGCGCCGATCTCCGGTTCGGTTCCGGTTGTCGTCAGCGACAGCATTGTCATGATTTTCCCTTCATCGCAAAGCCGTGCGACGAACGCCCATCGCGATTAAAGCGCCAGCACATCAAGGACTGCGATTGCGATCAGGCAGAGCGAGCCGAGCGCGAATGTCATGAAGCGCAGCATCACGCGTTTGACGACGATCTGCATGAAGGAATGAACGACGCGCAAGCCGACATAAGCCCAGGCCAGCGCAATCGTCATCTCGCTGCCGGCGCCGGCGAGATGCGTGTAAATCGCCAGCGCGTAAAAAATCGTCGGCTGCTCATGCAGGTGATTGTAATTGTCAGCAACTACGCGAACGCTTTCCGGCAATACAGAAAGAGCGCCGGGGTGAACCGCCGATTGCGGATCGATTTTCGCCGCCTGCATCGCGGGAATGCGCGTTGCATACATCCAGAGCCAGACGATGAGCGTCCAGCAGACGAGCGCTAGAACGGGGGTCAGCATGCCTCAATATCCTTATGCGTTGTTCGAATGCTTCTTGAATTCGATCCGGGAAATCGCGCGGCAGTGCACCTCGTCCGGCCCATCGGCGAGGCGCAAGGTGCGGATGCCGGAATAGACCCTGGCGAGACCGAAATCGGTGGTGACGCCGGCGCCGCCATGCGCCTGAATGGCGTCGTCAATGACGCGCAGCGCGACGCGGGGGGCCGCGACCTTGATCATCGCGATCTCGGCTTGCGCCGCCTTGTTGCCGACCGTGTCCATCATCCACGCGGCTTTCAGCGTCAAAAGCCGCGCCATTTCGATGTCGATGCGGGCTTCGGCGACGCGCTGCTCCC
>JBBTJH010000284.1:0-5858 GCA_038059555.1 Pseudomonadota bacterium
GGCTTCAAAGTCGTCGGCTTTGATATCAGCGCGGAGCGGGTGGCGGCGCTTACCGCCGGAGAGCATGTCATCAATTACCTCTCGCCGGAATTGTTCGCCGAGGCGGCCGCCTCGACGACATTTGACGCGACGACGGATTTTTCCCGCCTTGCCGAGGCTGACGCCATCGTCATTTGCGTGCCGACGCCGCTCACCCGGCATAATGAACCGGATCTGAGCTTCATTCGGGCGACGGGCGAGGCGATTGCGCCGCACCTTCGGCGCGGACAGACTGTCATTCTGGAATCGACGACATGGCCCGGAACGACGCGGCAAGTTCTAAAGCCGATCCTTGATCGCTCCGGCCTCGTTTGCGGGAAAGACTATTTCCTCGCGTTTTCTCCGGAACGGGAAGATCCCGGCAACCCGAATTTTCACACCGCGTCGATCCCCAAAGTCGTCGGCGCTGACGACGACGGGTCCCGCGCGATCGCCTGCGCGGTCTATGCGAAGGCGATTGACCGGATCGTTCCGGTATCCTCGTCGGCCGCCGCCGAAGCGGTGAAGCTGACGGAAAACATTTTCCGCGCCGTCAATATCGCGCTCGTCAACGAATTAAAGACGATCTACGGCGCGATGAATGTCGATATCTGGGAAGTCGTCGATGCGGCCGCGACAAAGCCCTTCGGCTTCATGCCGTTTTATCCAGGTCCGGGGCTTGGCGGCCATTGCATCCCGATCGATCCGTTTTACCTGACCTGGAAAGCGCGCGAGTGCGGCGTTGAAACGCGCTTCATCGAGCTTGCCGGCGCCGTCAACACAAGAATGCCGCGGCTTGTCGTCGACAAAGTCGCATCTGCGCTAGATAAGCGCGGCGTCGCCATGCACGATGCGCGCGTTCTCATCTGCGGCCTTGCTTACAAGAAGAACATCAATGATATCCGCGAGAGCCCTGCGCTGGTCGTGATGGAGCTGATCGAAGAGCGCGGCGCGGCGTGCGATTACGTCGACCCCTTCGCGCCCCGCATTCCGAACACGCGCGAACATCCAGATCTCGCCGGCCGCATCAGCGCCGTGCTTTCCCCCGGCAAGATAGCCGCTTATGACGCTGTCGTTCTGGTCACCGACCACGACGATCTCCCTTATGAGGAATTAGCGGCGAACGCCCGATTGATCGTCGACACGCGCAACGCTTTTACGCGCCGCGGACTGTCGGGCGATCATATCGTGAAAGCCTGACCCGCGCCGCCGCGCCGCGCTTCTTGCAATCAGAAATTGTAATTCAGCTTGAAGGCGGCGCCATGCGCCCATTCGCCTTTCGCCGGCCCAAAGGCGTCGCCCGCTTCGAAAGCGCCGAGAGTAATTTCCGCTTCCCAGCGTTGCCGGTATTCAAAGCTCAGCACCGCGTCGATTTCCCGGCCGATGTCGCGGCTTATTCCGAGCGGGTCGAAATCGAGACGCGACGCAGATATTTCGTCGCGCGGCGTCGTTTGCCGGTACTGATGATAGACAGTTTCAAGCCACATCGTCTCGCCTAAGGGAACGCCGATGGCGCCGGTGAAGACTTGCATGTTCGACAGATCCGGACGCAGCACTTCCCCGTAATACCGGAAGCGGCTGATGCCCCGGTTCTTGCCGTTATTGCCGTGCAGGCCGGTTTGCCGGAAGTCGCGATCGACGCCGTCGGTCTCGTCGCGATCGCCCGATCCTCTCGCATAGCCGAGCGATAGATAGGGCTCGAAGTCAAACGGCATTTCCCAGTTGACGGAGGTGTCGATCGCCCAGCCGCGCACCTTCGTGGCTAAGGGGGCGCTCGCTGCGAGCAATCCGTCATCTTCGGGGTCCTGAAAATCAATCAGCGTTTCATCGCCGGCGACGCGCGCGAGATCGAGATTGAAATAGATCTTTCCGAGCGGGTCGAATTTGTGCCGGCCCCGATATCTGACGCCGATCCAAGTGAGGTCGGCGTCGCTTTCATCCTCAAGCCCGTCAGCGACAAGCTCGCCGGCGCCATAGCCGCCCGAATGGTCGTTGGTGTTCAGGAAAAAAAGTTCGAGCTGTTTCTTGGGGTCAATCGTATAGGCGAGATTGCCGAGCACATGGCGCCGGTCGCGCTGATCTCCTTGCAACGGCTCCAGCGTATCGGCGCTCCACAGCTCTTCGCCGGCGGCGATGAAGCCGAAAAAGCGGCCGCTCGCGAAATGCAGACGCACCGCCTCGAAATCGTCGTCCCACCACCATTCCCGGCGATCCTGGAATTTCTGACGCCCGACTTGCAGGGACGCGTTGAGACCGAAGATCTTCGAGACAAAGACCCACGCCTGATCGAGGCTGGCGCCGGCTTGCGTCGTGTCGGAGCCGTCGGCGTCGATAATTTCCGATTCGACAAAAGCTTTCGCCTGAACAAACGCGGCGACATTTTCCGACGGCAGGAACAAGGCTTCGATCTTCGCCTCGGGAAGGGTGCGAAGGCGGTAGTCCTTCGATCTGCGGTCGAGATCATAGTTCGACTGGCTTTGCGCGGCCGCTTCAAGCTCGCCGCCGACAATGAGCGGCGCACCAAATAGATTGATCTTTAATTGATCGTCCGGCCTCACATCGTCGTTCGAAACGCCAAGGACGCGCGCGAGGTCTTCCGAACGAAGCTCTTCCGCGCCGGCTTTTTCTTCGACAACGCGAACGCCCGCGATTTCCCCCGCGTCAAGGGCTGCAACCGTCATCGGCGCGGGACCCTCCCGCAGAGTTTTAGTCCTGGCGAGATCGACGACTACGCGGTGATTGCCGGTCGTCCCGTCATCTGCGATTTCAAAGCTGCGCTCGATCGTCACGTCGGGCGAAAGAATGAAGGAAAGCTGCGGCGAGGCTTTATCATCGACTGCGGCGAGATAGCTCTCCGGCAACCGCGCTGCATTGCGGATCGCCTCGGCGCTGCGCGCATCGGCGTTGAGGCGAATGGCGCCAGCTTCGATAGCGATGTCGCCGCCAGTGGGCGGTGCGTCGAGATCGAAGACAACTCGCAGATGATCGTCAGTCGCCGAATAGCGCACATTTTCAAGCGCGATGCGGGCAGCGGTCGGCGTTGCAAAGCTGATGGCGCTGGTTGCGAACAGAGCCGCCTTGAAGAAACGCAATTTAGACATGGCTGAGGAGGTCCTTCCGCGCAGGGATGGGGATGAAATCGATCATTGTCGAGAATGAGACCCGGCGGCTGTCGGCAAGAACGCCGATCGCCGCGCCGAACTGATCGAGCAAGTCACTGTCGATCGTCGCGTGATGGGTCATCACGCCGATCCGCGCCGCGCCATTCCTGATGCGCGCCGTTAACGCCGGAAGGCCGACATTATCGGCGCTGTCCTTGGCGCTGTCCGCGCGGCGCCAGTCGATATCGACCGGGATTTCCGCCATGCGCCCGAGCGCGAGCGGCGCCGCCGCCGCATCTCTGGAAAGCGTTAAGAAGCCTTCCTGATGCAGCGCCTCGACGGTTTCCTGCACGCAGCGGTTCCAGGGCGGCGTAAAAATCGGATCGACGCCGTCCGGAAAAAAATCATGCAGCCGCTCTCTCCCGCTGCGGATGTCCGCCCATTGACGGGTCATCGGCCGCGAGGCGCCGAATTCGCATTTCTTGCCTTCGGCTTCATGGTTCTGGTGAGAAAACCCGTGCTGATGAACGCGCGCGGCGCCCGTAGCGCCGATAAAGGCGCGAAGGCGCGACGCCTGCGCCTGCGTCATCGCGGAGGGGATGGCGGCAAGATCTATCGTCGCGCCATGTTTTGCCGCGACCGCGAGGAGGGCGTGCAACGCTTCTTCGGCCCAGCCGGCATCGTCATTGCGGAAAAACACTGTGAGCGGCGCGTCGGCGCTGTCGAGAGCCGCTCGCAACTCGTTGAGACCGGCGGTCATACGGCGCGCCTTTCACAAGGGCGCGCGCGCCGCCGGGAATAAGCCTCGAGCAATATGCGCCGCGTAGTATCTCCGCCGTTAAGGGCGAGGGGGCGCGCGGTGTTGATGCGGCCGCCAGCGCTCAGCTGGCGGACGATCTCCGCCAGTCGGTCAGGCGTTGCGTCGTCGGGGTGCAGAGTTTCGACAGCGCCGATTTTTGCGAGCCGGCCCGCGCGCTCAAGCTGCTCTGTTTCGCGCTCCCGCACGAAAGGAACGACCAGCGCAGCGACGCCGGAGCGCACAATCTCAAGCGCGGAATTGTATCCGCATTGGCTGACCGAAACCGACGCGCCGCACAGCATCGCGTAAAGATCGGGCGTTTCACGAATAAGCGTTGCCTGGGGGGTGCTTTTCGCGCGTTCCTCCAATTCTCTCCATTCATCCGCAGGAAGGAACGGCCCGGCGACAATGGTAGTGTTATGTCCGGTCTCGCGCTCGATCCTCGGCGCAGCGGTAAGCGCTGCGTTGAATAGCGGCCCGCCGACGATGCCGCCGCCAGCAGAGACAATCACGCCGGATCTCGGCCCAACGGCCCCGCGTGCGAGCTCAGGCGCGACGAAGCCGGAATAGAAAACCGGGATGCGGAGCGGAGCCGTGGGGCGGAACGATTCCTCAAGGCTCGCAAAAGACGGATCGGCGTGCACGATGACGCAATCGAATTTGTCATTGAGCGCTTCTGCGGCGCGATCGTCATGGCGCTGCTGGTCATGCCGGTTATTGACGAGAATATCGCGCACGCTGCAAGCGATCACCGCGCCGGCCGATAAGTCGATCAACGGCTCAATCTCAAAACGGAATTTTTTTCGGCCGAGCGGATAAAGCTCGATAACGACGACGTCCGCAGGCCGGGCGGCGACAGTTTCCTGAATTGACGCGAGACGCCGCGCTTTCGCCTCATGGATCGGCAGGCCGTCGAGGCTGACGATCGACGCGTCCTCGGCCATGCCGATCGGGGAAAGATCGACGATCTCGACGGTCGATGGGCGCGCGAAAGAGCCCGGCCACCTTCCTCCGTTCAGCAAGGTGACGTCGAAAGACGAAGCCAGCGCGTCGCAAAGCGCGAGCGAGCGGACAAGGTGCCCCATGCCAAGCGAGTGCTGACAGTAAAATATGAGGTGAGGCTTCAAGAGCGCTCCCCATCCAGCAGCTCTTGCGCGCCGGCCAGTATGGCCTCCGCGCGGTCGATCCGGTCAGGGCGGATTGCGATCGCGGTCTTGAAGGCTTTTGCGAAGTGCTTGTGGGCGCGAAAAATCATGAAAACCCGGTCATCGAAGGCGTTGAGATGGCGCTTATATTCATCAACGAACGCCGCCCCGATGTTATTCCGCCGCGTCGCCGGCATATTTTCAAAATCGAGTTCGGCGACGAAAGTGGCGGCGTCGAGTTCGACATGACCGAGACCAAAACGGTCGAAGTCGACGAGGCCGAGCCGATCGCCGTCAATCAGCCATTGCTGCGGGTGCGGAGCGCCGTGAACCGGCAGAAGCTCTGGCGCCTGATTATTATGCAAATCGTCGCCGTCGAGAGTGTGAAGAAATCTCTCGATGGTCGGCGAGAGCTGCGGCGCGCATTTCTTGAACCGTTTTGCGTATTTCCGCGTACGCGCCAGCTGGTCGGCGGCGTCAAAGGCGGCCCGCGTGACGACGCCGCTGAGAAGGATCGTCGCCAGCGCACGGGCGATGCTGATCGCGTGCGTTTCGCCGTCATTTCCTCTTAGCAGCGGCGCTGCGTTGACGCCATTGAGCGCGGCTAGCGCGAGAGCGTTCGCACCGGGGTCAAACCAGACCGGCGCCGCAATCTCGAAGCCGAAGGCGCCGCGATCCGCCGCGTCCGCAAGCGAAAGAGCGTCGCGCCAGAGATCTTCGGCGCGCTCGTCCGCAAACGATTTGACGAAAACCTTCCGCCCATCATCGCCGGCGCCGGAGAAGGTGCATCGCTTG
>JBBTJH010000285.1:0-4570 GCA_038059555.1 Pseudomonadota bacterium
GCGAGGAACGCCGCTGATGCTGACGCTCCTCACTTTTCCGCTGTGGCTTGCAGCGCTCGCGCTGCTTGCCGTCACGCTGTTCCTCTTTCTCGAAGTTGTCGCTTCGCTCGGCGTCAAGGGAGCGGAGAGCGTCGCTGAGCGCCCGCGCGGGCGCATCGGCGTCGTCATTCCGGCGCATAACGAACAGGAAATCGTCGCGGCGACCGTTGCGGCCGTGCGCGCCGAGCTTCGCGACATCGACCGCATCATCGTCGTCGCGGATAATTGCGATGACGATACGGCAGCCCTTGCGCGCCCCGCCGGCGCCGACGCGATCGAGCGCAAGGACAAATCGAAATGCGGCAAAGGCTATGCGCTGCAATTCGGCGTCGATCATCTCCGCCAGTCGCCGCCCGAAACCGTCATTTTCATCGACGCCGATTGCCGGCCGGGCCCCGGCGCGATTGCGCGCATCGCTGCGCGCGCCGATTATCTGCAGCGACCGGTGCAGGCGCTCTATCTGATGACGCCGCCAGAAGGCGCGGGGCTTAAGGCCTCGGTCTCGGCGTTCGCCTGGCTGCTCATCAACCGCGTGCGCATGAGCGGCTTGCAGCAGCTCTCTGGCGCGACGCGGCTCACGGGATCCGGCATGGCGTTTCCCTGGGCGCTGATCAGTGCGGCGCCGCTGGCGAGCGGCGAAATTGTCGAAGACCTTGGGCTGACGCTTAAAATGATTGAAGCGGGCGCCCCGCCGTTTCTCGATCTTGGCGCCGTGGTGACGAGCGAGCTTCCCCGTTCGGACGCCGGCGCCACGACGCAGCGCGCGCGCTGGGAACATGGGTCGCTCCGCATGGCGGCGCGTAAAGCTCCTCAGCTTTTTCTCAAAGGTCTCAAAGGCGACGGCAAATCGCTGGCGATGGCGTTCGATCTTGCGATCCCGCCGCTGACGGTTCTCGCCGCGCTCATCCTTGGCGTCACGGCGCTCAGCGCTGTCGCGGCGTTATTGGGCTCGGGCGGCGCGTTCAAAATGGCGCTGTGGTCGCTCGCGCTTTTCGGCGGCGCTGTCGGGATCGGCTGGTTTTCTTATGGCCGCGATGTGTTGCCGCCCGCAGCGCTCAAGGGTGTCCTCGCCTATATTCTCGGCAAAGCGCGCGTCTATGGCGATGAAGGGCGCCGGTCGGCGAAGCGCTGGACCCGCACCGACCGGGGCGGCGAATGAGCGCTTCTTCAGCCGGATTTGTCGCGATCGGGCGAAACGAAGGGGCGCGGCTGATCGCGTGCCTTAAATCGCTGCGCGCGTCCGGCGGCGGCGACATCGTCTATGTCGATTCAGGATCGACGGACCAAAGCGTCGCCGCCGCGACAGAGCTTGGCGCGAAGATTATCGCGCTCGACATGAGCATTCCCTTCACCGCGGCGCGCGCGCGCAACGCCGGCGCGCGGCGGCTGATCGATGAGGAGAGCCCCCGCTATATTCAATTCGTCGATGGCGATTGTATGCTCGCGGACGGCTGGCTCGAGACGGCGCGCGCGTTTTTGGATGACCATCCGGAGGTCGCGGTCGCCTGCGGCAGGCGGCGCGAGCGCTATCCCGAAAAGACGCTGTTCAACCGGCTCTGCGATCTTGAATGGGATACGCCGGTCGGCGAGGCGCAAGCTTGCGGCGGCGATGCGCTGATCCGGGTTGAGGCGCTCGTCGAGGCGGGCCTTTACAATGACGGCCTTGTCGCCGGCGAGGAGCCGGAGCTGTGCGTGCGTCTTCGCGAGCGCGGCTGGAAAATCTGGCGGCTCGGCGCGGAGATGACCGTGCATGACGCCGCCATGACGAAGTTCAGCCAGTGGTGGACGCGCGCAAAACGCGCCGGCCACGCCTACGCCGAGGTCTCCGCTCTCCATCAAGGATCGCCGCAGCAGATCTGGGCGAGGGAAACGCGGCGCGCGCTGATGTGGTCCGCTATCGCGCCTGTTTCGATTCTGTCGGCGCTCGCCTTTGGTCCCGCGTTCCTTGCGCTGCTCGCAGCTTACCCTGCTCAGATGTTGCGGCTTTATCTTTCGGGGAGAAACCGGCTTGGCGAACTTGCCGCGAGTTGGGCCGCGCTCACCGTCCTTGGAAAATTCGCAGAAGCCGCCGGCGTTCTGCAATTTTACGGAGGGCGCATCTTGGGGCGCAAGTCCGGGCTCTTTGAATATAAATGATCGCCGTCCCCCAGATGAATTAATGGATAAGTGCGCACGGGCGACGGACGCGCCTCGCGCGGCATTGAGCGAATTTTTCTCAAAATGAAACAGATTTCTCGCCCAGCGCCGGCGCGGTTAATATTTGACCCGGCGCCGAAGGAGGCTGGAATTTCAAGCGCCGCTCTTCCCTGATCAGCGATGTTATTGTGCGGGCGTCGGCATTTCCTTCGCTTTGCTACCTCGAGAAGGGATGCCCGGCAAAGGCCCGTTCGCGCGCTGCGCCGTTAACCGATTTCGCCTGCCAAAAATCGGCAGATTCCGCCAATCCTTACCGCCGCGCAATCCGCTTTTAACAAAGCGCTACCCGATCATTTTGGTTTTTCACTCGCGCGTCAGGCGGCGCTTATGAAGTGTTGTGCACAGCTTGGCGTTGACGGCGCCGTTATCGCTGCGGGGAAGAGGCGATGATCGGGCTGCCGCCAGTAAGGCCAGCAAAGGTTGAGCAAAACATATGTCGTCCAGCGTTTCGAACTTCTCCAAACTGATCGCGGATCCTTCGGTCGATCTCCAGGATTTTCTCACAGCGGCAAAAGCGGCGAATGCGCCTGGGACGCGACGCAAAAAATCGATCAGGCAGTCGCGCAATTCGGAAGTCGCCGGCACAGCGCTGATCGCCGCGCTGCTCGGCTCGCAATTTGTGGAAGACGCGCAAGCGGGAGACGACTTCGCAAGAGCGCGAAATGAGCTCGGCTGGTTGAGAAATGTCCGCATCTGCACCGGCCGATCGCATTTTGGATTGGAAGATCGCGCGCATGTCGGCTTTGGTCATGACAGCGCCGCCGCAACCAGCGATTTTTCGCATGAAGCTCACGGCGGTTTCAGCCCGGCTGGCAGATTTCAGCATTCATCTTATGCGATCGACGACGGCGACCGGGTGAATGTGCGGTTTTCCCACGATGGTCATGACGTACGATCAAGCGCCGGGCCTCGCGCCGGGACGCACGCGCACGATGAGACGACGGACGCCGCGACAACGACCGATACGGCGCAAACAGCCGGCGGTGCAACGACCAGCGGGCATGGCCATACTACGTCCGGCGGAACAACGAGCGGATCTACAACGACATCGACAACGACGAGCTCTGGCGGGCATACGCACACAGGCACGACGACAACTACGACGACAACAACCACCGGTCCGTTGCCGCATCCGACCGATCTGGCGATGCAAAAAGAACATATCGCCTTGATGAATCTGGTCCCGGCGTCGGCGGCGACGCATGTCGCCGTCAATAACGGATCGTGGTTCGACCCGAACACATGGGCGAACCATCAAGTTCCGGGCGACGGCGCGAAGGTTTTGATCCCGCAAGACGTCACCGTCGAGTATGACGGCAAAAGCCCGGCGTCGATCTTCACGGTGCGCGTCGATGGCGAGATTGATTTCGCACCCGACGTCGACACCTTCATGGAAGTCGACACATTCGTCGTCACCAGCACCGGCACGCTGACGATCGGAACGGAAGCAAATCCGGTCGCTCCGAATGTTCACGCGGTCATCTCATTCGCCGACAACGGCCCGATCAACGTCGCCTGGGATCCGATGCTGTTGTCGCGCGGCCTCATCTCGCACGGCACGGTCGATATTCACGGCGCCGAAAAGGAAACGTTCCTCAAAGTCGCCGTCGATCCGATGAAGGGCGCGACGACCCTGACGCTCGAAAGCCCGCCGGATGGATGGGAAGTCGGCGACAAGCTCGTCCTCACCGGAACCCATCTCGTCTCGACGGCGGGAACCGCGAAGGACGCGCCGATTACAACGCCGACGCAGGATGAAGAGCTGATCATCACGGCAATCAACGGCAACGTCATCACCTTCGACCATCCGCTCGCTTTCGATCACGAAGGCGCCCGCGCCGATCTTAAGGCCTATGTCGCGAACTACTCGCGCAACGTGGTCTTTGAAAACGAAGGCGGCGATACGACGAACGTGCACGAGCGCGGCCATGTCATGCTCATGCATTCCGACAATATCGTCGTCAAATACGCTGAATTCGACGAGCTTGGCCGCACCGACAAATCGGTGCGCTCATTCGATGTCGCTAATCTCTCGACCGTTGCGAGCGATTCAAATGTTCGCGGACGTTATTCGCTCCACATCCATCGCGCCGGCGTCGATGACGCCCAGCATCCTGCGATCGTTGAAGGAAACGCGGTCTGGGGCTCGCCCGGCTGGGGCTTCGTCCATCACGACTCGAATGCATTATTCTCAAACAACGCCGCCTATGACGTGTTCGGCGCCGCCTTCGTCGCCGAGACCGGCAACGAAATCGGCCGCTGGGACCATAACATCGCGATCAAGTCGCTCGGCGTCAATCACATCACCAAGGACGGCGGCGATGTGACGTCGTTC
>JBBTJH010000286.1:0-4761 GCA_038059555.1 Pseudomonadota bacterium
GCCGATCTTGTGCCTAATCCAGGCGGCCGCCGAAGGGACCGAGGCGATCATCGATCCGATGGCGCCGGGGATCGATCTTTCCCCCTTTCTTGAGACCTTACGCGACCGGAAGACGACCAAGATCTTCCACGCCGCCCGTCAGGACGTCGAAATTTTCTTCCAGCTGACCGGCGAGGCGCCTGCCCCGCTATTCGATACCCAGATCGCCGCGATGGCCTGCGGCTTTGGCGATCAGATCGGCTACGAGCCGTTGATGCGCTCGCTTCTTAACGCATCGATCGACAAGGGCAGCCGTTTTACCGACTGGTCGCGCCGCCCGTTGTCAGACGCACAGCTTCATTACGCCCTCTCGGACGTCACCCATCTTCGCGACGCCTATCTGTTGCTGCGCCGGCGGCTGGAGGATGAATCCCGGCTTTCCTGGGTCGAAGCGGAAATGGAGGCGTTGCGCGACCCTTCCCTCTATAAAGTCGATCCGAAGACAGCTTGGTCGCGCCTTAAATTGCGCGGCGTTCGTCCGAACGATGTCGGTCCGATCGTCAAGCTTGCGGAATGGCGCGAGAAGGAAGCGCAGGACAAAAACCTGCCCCGTGGGCGCATCTTGAAAGACGAAGCAATCTTTGAACTGGCGCGCCTCAAACCGGCGACGCAGGCCGAACTCTCGAGCGCACGCACGATGCCGAACGGGTTTGAGCGCTCAAGATCGGCCGTCGGTATTCTCGAAGCGGTCGCCGCCGGCCGCGCTGTCCCGCGCGCCGAATTGCCGGAACTTGAAAAGCCGTCACGTCGCGCGCCGCCGCCGCCTGATGTCGTCGAGTTATTGAAGGTGCTCTTAAAGCGCCAGTCCGAAGCGTCGGGCGTCGCGGCGCGTCTCATCGCCGGCTCGCAAGACCTTGAAGATATCGCCGCCGGCGAAAAGGATGTTCCAGCGCTCAGCGGCTGGCGGCGGGAGGTTTTCGGAGAAATGGCCGAGCGCCTGCTCGCTGGCAAAGTAGCGCTGCGGCTCAAAAACGGCGCGATCGATCTTGTGGAGGCGGAGAGCTAGCGCGCCGGGCGCGAAAGTGGAAACCGGTTTCGCGCGCAAAGGCGCGCCAAATAAAAAATTAGATCATCGGGAGTGATTCTTACATCACGCCCGATGATCTAAGGCGCGGTGCGGATTTCGGCGGCAAGACCGAACGAACCGGCGAGCGCCTCATGCCGCTTTTTTGCAGCCTCGTCATAAAGCGGTTTCAAGGATAGCGGCATGATGCAGGTCAGCCGCTTTTCATTTTTTTCAAGCGCGCATAGGCGGATCGCGTGGGGCGCTTTGGGCGCGATCGCCGCGCCGAACCGCAAAGCGAGACCGATTTGCGTCGCGCGCTTTTGCTCGCTCTCCGGCATCATGGCGATGATCGCCGACGCGGAAGCCGAGCCCGGAGATTTGGAGCCCGCATGTCGGCAATAGAGCGCTAGCGCAATCGCGGCGCGTTCGGGGTGGGTGACGCCGTAAAACGGCGCGCGAAGCGAAGTGTCGAACGCCTGATCTGCACGCATGTCGGGATGAAAATAAGCCCCGATATCGGCGAGCAAGCTGGTCGCGATGCGAATTCGCTTCTGCGCCGGCGTTTCGTCCGCAAAGGCGCCAGAGGTAAATTCCGAATACCCGCCGCCCATGGCGGGTTCGGGCGCCATGCGGGCGCCAAGAAAAGCAGCGCCGGCGATCAGCGGATCGAAGCTTTTGATCTCATCCGGAAGATCGCGATAAAGAAGCCCCTCGCGAAGACCGCCCGCCGAAACCGACACGGTTTTAAGACCAGTCGCCTCAATCAGAGTGCGCAAGACCAGCGCTGCATAAGGCAAAGTGTCGCTGCGCTTTGAGGATATCCCGGGCGTCACCTCCAGCGAGGATTTGCTTTGCCGCGAAACAAGCTCGCAGGTTTCAATCGCCTGCTTTGCATTCAGCTCATAATGATGCAGCACAGGCAAAGGATGGCGATGCAATTGCATGTTGATGCGCGCGATCGAACGCCATGCGCCGCCGACGGCGAATAGCGTGTCGCCCTTTTTCGCTTTCAGCCAAGAAACCTCGCCCAGCGCCTTTTCGACGATCTTCGCCGCAGATTTAAGATCGCCCTTCGCTTGCTGCATCAATCGCAGCGGTCCGATGGAAAGACTGACGGCGTCGCCCGCTTCGCCCTCTTTGAGCGAGATGAGTTCAAGACTTCCTCCACCCATATCGCCGACTAGTCCGCCGGCACCCGGCTCAAACGAAACGACGCCGTAAGAGGCGAGCGTTGCTTCCTCGCCGCCGCCGATCACATCGACCGGCAGGCCGAGCGCGCGAATGCGTTCGACGAATTGAGGGCCGTCTCTGGCTTCCCGTACAGCCGCCGTCGCGACAGTCAGCGTTAAAGGATCGCCAAGTTCTGAGAGGAGACATTTAAAACGCGCCAGCACTTCAAGTGCGCCGTCAACCGCTTTCGGATTAAGCCGTCCGTCGTCGGTCATGTCGCGGCCGAGACCGCAGAGCGCTTTCTCGTTGCAGATTGGAAACGGCGCGCGTCGGGGACCGTCATAGACGACAAGGCGAACCGAATTCGATCCGATATCAATGACCGCCTGTCGGGCGCGCTGCAGCGCCGGATGGTCAGGGCTGGTGTGCCGCGGATCAGCCATCGTCCTCAAATCATGCCTCGAGGGACCAATCGCCCCTCGCCCCGGCTATAACCTACTTCTTCGGTTTTAACAGCCGCGGCGCATTATATCTGACCGCCCCGCCGCGTCCCGAGAGGCTCGGGTTGGTCATCATGTAGGCGTGGACATTGAACAGCGGCGCATCGCCTGTCGCCGGCACGCGCACATAGCCGCCATCGCTTTGAAGACGCCATGTTTGCGCTTCATCGCTGAGGTTGGCGACCATGATCTGATCGAGCACTTGGCTGTGAACAGTCGGATTTTCGACCGGGCAGAAAACTTCAACCCGGCGATTGAGATTTCGCGGCATCAAGTCTGCGGACGAGATATAGACCTTCGCCTCATTGTTCGGGAGCATCTTGCCGCCGCCAAAGCAGTAGACGCGCGCATGTTCCAGAAACCGCCCGATAATGCTCTTGACGCGGATGTTCTCCGACAACCCTTTCACGCCGGGTTTGAGACAGCAGACACCGCGAACGATCAGATCGATCTGAACGCCGGCGGCGCTCGCCTCGTAGAATTTATCAATGATCGGGCCATCGACCAGCGCGTTCATCTTCGCCCAGATCGCTCCCGGCCGCCCGGCTTTGGCGTGGGCGATTTCCTCATCGATCAGCGCGACAAGTTTTGATCTCAACGTCAACGGCGCGACGGCGATTTTTTCGAACGTTTCCGGTTTGGCGTAGCCGGTGACGAAATTGAACACTTTAGCGACGTCGCGGCCGATCGCCGGATCGCAGGTGAATAGCGATAGGTCAGTGTAAATCTTGGCGGTGACCGCGTGATAATTGCCGGTCGCGACGTGGATATAGGTCTTGAGCGCGTCGCCTTCCTGCCGCGCCACCAGCGACAGCTTGGCGTGGGTTTTGTACTCGACAAAGCCGTAAACGACATTGACGCCGGCGCGCTCTAAGGCTCTTGCCCAGTGGATATTCGCCTCTTCGTCGAAGCGCGCTTTTAATTCGACCAGCGCGGTGACGTTTTTCCCCGCCTCCGCCGCCTCGATCAACGCCTCAACGATCGGCGAGCGCTTTGAGGTGCGATAAAGCGTCTGCTTGATGGCGACGACATTGGGGTCGGCCGCCGCCTGTTTCAAGAACTGAACGACGACATCGAATGATTCGTAAGGGTGATGGACGATGAAGTCTTTGGCGCGGATCGCCGAAAAGCAATTGCCGCCATGCTCTCGGATACGCTCTGGAAAGCGCGGATCGAAGGGCGGGAACAACAAATCCGAGCGTTCGGCGGGGATAAGCTCGGACGCCTGCGCCAATCCTAAAATGCCGTCAACGATGACGACGTCGGGGGCGGAGACGCGCATGCGCTCCATCATCAGCGCCTTCATGTGATCGGGGGTTGAGGCGTCCACCTTGAGGCGAATGACGTCGCCGCGCCGGCGCCGCTTCAGCATGGTTTCAAAAACGCGAACGAGGTCTTCCGCTTCTTCCTCAACCTCGACGTCGGAATCGCGGACGATGCGGAAGGCGCCGTGGCCCTCCAGCGTCATCAACGGAAAGATGTGATTGATGAAGCGGATGATCATCCGTTCCAGCGAGATAAAGCGGATGGCCTGCTTGCGGTCCTCGCCGGCAAGCCCTGCCGGAAGCCGGATGAAGCGCGATATCTTGTTCGGCAACGGCAGCAGCGTCGTCAGGATCGAGCTGTCCTTACGCTTCAAATCCATGCACAGGACAAAGCCGAGATTGGGAATGAACGGAAACGGGTGCGCCGGATCGAGCGCGATCGGCGTCAGCACGGGGAAAATGTTGGTCAAAAACTCGGTCTCGAGCCAGGCGGTTTCGGCCTCCGTCAAATCGTCGCCCGCGACGATCTGAATGCCGGCGACATCGAGTTGAGACAGCAGGCGCCGCCAGCACTCCTGCTGCTTTTCCATCAGCTCGAACGCGGTCACATTGATTTTGGTCAGCTGCTCCTGCGCGGTGAGCCCTTCCTGGCTCAACGCTTTTACGCCTTCACGCACCTGCCCGCGAAGGCCGGCGACGCGGACCATGAAAAATTCGTCGAGATTGTTCGCCGAGATCGACAAAAACCGCAGCCGCTCAAGCAGCGGGTGATTTTCGTTAT
>JBBTJH010000286.1:4771-9503 GCA_038059555.1 Pseudomonadota bacterium
ATAAGCCTCCTCGAGGACCCGCAGATTAAAGGCGAGCCAGGATAGTTCGCGATTGATGAACCGCTCCGGCGACGCGGCGATCGCCATCGACGTCGACGTCGATGCTGCTGTCATGTCGTTTAATTTCAGTCCGTCATCGCCGGCGGGCATCAAGCAATCTTTCGAGAATTTTCAGTCAATTTATGCCTCAAAACCCTCTTCCGAAAGGTTAGCAAGAGCTTCCCGCGCTAATTTAACGCCGATCGACTGGCCTTTCTCGATCGAAAGCGCATCAAGTGCGGCGACGAAGGCTTGGGCGGCAGCAAAGGTTTTCGCAAGGCGCGGCGCGGCATAGTCCGCGATCGCCTCCGTTGCGCGTAGCTGCCGGTCATTAAAAATCTTGACGATCACGGCTCTTAGCAGCGCTTCGTCTGGTTCATTGAGCGAGATCCTGACGGCGGCGTTCACCCGGGTCTCCAGATCTTTAAGGCCCCTCGCCCATTCTTTCGGATCGCCGCGGCCCGCAAGAGCAATGCGGCCGCCTTCCTCGCGCGCCTTTTCGATCAATCGAAGGATTTCCGCCGGACTTTCGCCTTCATGAATATTGTCAACGATGACAACGCCGCCAAGTTCGCGTCCCAAAATTCCCGCGAGATGCGTTTTGCCGGCCCCTTCGGGTCCGCAGATGACCAGAAGATATTCCTGGCTTTCCACCCAAGCGTCGAGCGCTTTCAGGGCGTTTTCGTTGGACGCGCTGACGACGAACGCGTCGCGCGTCAGGCGCGGCGGCGTTGTAGGCAATTCAAGAACGATCTGCTTGGCCAGCGGAACCGCCGTCTTTATTGCTCGTCCTGAGAGCGTTCGTCTGATGCAGGCCGGATGCCGTCGTCCTGATCTTCAATATCATCGGCGCTGGAAAGTCCGCGCCGGTCGGATCTGAGGAAACGGCGGCCGCGATATTTGCCGGCGACCGCGGGCGTCGCCAGAAACCAGCGCTCCCCGGTTTCCGACCAGAAGACGATGCCCTGATTTTCCATGGCGATCTGCATGCGCGAGGGGTCGCCAAAAATGCGCACGTCCATCTCGGCGCCCTTGCGCGACAGGGAGGAGACCTGAACCGAGCCGACGAGCGGCGTTGCAATGAGCGCGCTGCGGATTTTGGACCAGTCTTCGATACGGTCAAAGAACGCTGTCACCGGAAGCCGCGCCTCTTTCGAGTGATCGATCAAGGTGCGGCTTTTCCAGCCGCTCGCATATTTGGCGATCGCAGCCTCAATCGAGCGTTCCGCGAGCGACGGGAAATTGCCGACCGGTTCGGTCATATAAGTTTGCGCCAACACTTCGCCGACTTTGGCGGCGAAATCCTCGTCCCCCTCGGCGTAGTTGAAAGTCTGCGTCTCGCCGCCATCAGTTTCAATGACCGGCTCATCGCCAAGGACCTCGGTCAAATCCGCTTTGCCGGATTCGCGATGCCCGTTGATCAATCGCACCGTCAACTGGTTCGCGCCGTCTTTTTGCGTCAGGCGCGCGTGAGCGACGATGACCTGGCTGACGTTATAGCGCGCCGCAATGGCCGCGAGGGCGGCCGGATCGGCGGCCAGCGCCTGGCGCGCCGAAATAGCGGAACTATCCTCCAGATCGCCGAGCGGCGCCGTCATCGGGGTCAATTCATGCGTATAGGGACGAACTTTCCACGCCGCCATCCACGGATTGTTGCCTTCCCACAAATAGACGCCGCTGTCGGTCTGGAGGACCGGCAGAACGAGCGCAACGCGCGTCTGCGCTTCGCTGTAGGGAATATGAGCGTTCTTCAGGAGGCGCCGCACCTGGTCAGGTTTGAACCGGTAGGTGATGTAGGCGCGGTAACTCGATGACGACGCTTTTTCCGAATAGACCTCGAACCCCGATTCAAGTCCGACGAGGAGCGAGGGAGAAATATCGACCGCCGTTTTGCCGGAACCGTCTCCATTCGATATAGCGGCAGCGCCGGACGAGAGCGTCGGCAGGAAAATCCAGTCCCCTTCCGGGGTCAGACGCCGCAAAAGAATGTCCATGGCGCGTCGGCGCCCTGTCGATTGGGCCGCGTCCTTGGCGGCGGTCGCCGTCTCGCCGGTCGCCTGCACCGGCACTCGCGGCACCACGAAGACGTCGTCGCTCGCCGCAAAGGCTGCTCCTGACTGAACCGCCAGCCACAACAGGGCCCCGCCGATAACGCTCAGAATTTTCATGGAAATTTCTCTCAACTGCACCAATTGGCCGAGCCTGACCGAGATTCGACACCCAACTTATAGCCGCCCGGCGCCCCCGGCGCACCCCCTGCCGGCTATAGTCCGCCACCTCTTGGTTGCGCCGCTGCACTGACAAGGGTTAGAGGGGGTCCGCATTCACCCAACCCTCGCGGGAAGCCATGAGCGAAGCATACAAAAAGGCTGGGGTCGATATCGACGCCGGAGAGCGTCTGGTCGACGCTATTTCCCCGATGGCGCGCTCGACCGCCCGGCGAGGCGCTGACGCGTTGCTCGGCGGGTTTGGCGGTCTCTTCGATCTGAAGGCTGCGGGGTTCAACGATCCGCTGCTCGTCTCCGGAACCGACGGCGTCGGCACCAAGCTGAAAATCGCATTTGAAACCGGGCGCCATTCGACCATCGGAATCGATCTCGTCGCGATGTGCGTCAACGACGTTCTGGCGCAAGGCGCCGAGCCGCTCTTTTTCCTCGACTATTTCGCCACGGGTAAACTCGAGGAAGGTGTCGCCGCCGACGTGATCCAGGGGATCGCGCAAGGCTGTCTCGACGCCGGGTGCGCACTCATCGGCGGAGAGACGGCGGAAATGCCGGGCATGTATGGCGCCGGCGAATATGATCTCGCGGGATTTTGCGTCGGAGCCGTCGAACGCGCGGATCTGATGCCGCGCACGGTCGAAGCCGGCGACGTGATGATCGCCCTTCCCTCGTCGGGTCCTCATTCGAACGGTTATTCGCTTATCCGCAAGATCGTGAAGGATGCGGGGCTTTCCTACGCGAACGCTGCGCCATTTGACGGATCGCGCTCGCTCGGCGAATCCTTGCTGACGCCAACGCGCATTTATGTAAAGCGCTTGCTGCCGCTCTTAAAGGACGAGAACGTGCGCGGCTTTGCGCATATCACCGGCGGAGGGCTCACCGACAACGTGCCGCGGGTTTTCACGGATGATCTTGCCGCGCGCTATGACGATCAGGCGTTGACGCTGCCGCCGGTATTTGACTGGCTGATGAAGACGGGCGGGCTCACGCTCGATGAAATGCGCCGAACTTTTAATTGCGGCGTCGGCGGCGTTCTTGTCGTCAGAAAGCAAGCGACGGACAGCGTCCTGTCGGCTTTGAAGGCGGCCGGTGAAAACGCGCGCGTCATCGGCGACATCGTCAAGGCATAAGTCGATGGCAAAGACCCGCGTCGCCGTTCTGATTTCCGGTCGGGGCTCCAACATGAAGGCCCTGATCGATGCGGCGAGAGCGCCTTCATATCCGGCGGAAATTGCGCTCGTTATCTCGAACGTCCCTGATGCCGGCGGACTAGTCGCGGCCGAAAGCGCGGGCGTCGCGACACTCACGATCGATCATAGATTGTCTGGCAAAGGCGCTGACGGAAAACGGAAATTTGAGTCTGCGCTGACCAAAGCTCTGAAGGACGGGCGCGTCGACATTGTCTGCCTTGCCGGGTTCATGCGCCTGCTGTCGGCGGAATTCGTCCAAGAATGGTATGGGCGGCTCATCAATATCCACCCCTCCCTTTTACCCGCCTTCAAGGGGCTCGACGTCCATGCCGAAATGCTGCGCGCGGGGGTGAAGCTCGCTGGCTGCACCGTGCATTACGTCAGCGCGGAAATGGACGCGGGGCCGATCATCGGACAGGCCGCCGTTCGGGTTCACTCAGACGATACGCCCGACGCGCTCGCCGCGCGCATTTTGGAGCAAGAGCACAGGCTTTATCCAGAGTGCGTTCGCGGGATCGCTGACGGATCGATCAGGCTCGGCCCCGATAATATCGTCAGGCGGCGCAGCGGCGTGCCGGCGTCAGGCGCTCTGGCGAACCCCTGCTAGACGACATTGGTGGAAATGGCAGTCGGTAAAGATTTCTAAATTGCCGCGTTGAATCGCTTCATGAAGTCGCGCACGCGCGCGGCGTTGGCGCCAAGATCCGATCCGCCGACGCGCGATTTTGACCGCAGATCGACTTTCGTCCGGCCATCTTCCATCGGCGTCAGGCGAACGATGAAATCATCCTTGAAGCCGAACCATGTCGAGGTCGCGACCGCCTCGATACGCCAGCCGCCGCCTGCAGTATCATCGGCCGGGCCGTCTGCCAAAATTTTCATTCCCATCGCCGTCAGCACGTCTTTTGCGACCGCCGTCGAGGTTTTGAGATCGGCCTCAGCGAGGATCGGAGAAATATCCGGAAAGGCTAGCCGCTGCGCGTCGGCGACGATCAAGCCGTTCGGATCGTTCGGCACTTTGTCCATACCGCGATAGTCAGCAGGGTTTTTGCGCGGCTCATTCGCCGCCGCAATGATCGCCGGCGGATTATCGAAGTCGGTCGTCACCTCATGGATGAACGGATTGCTCTCGAATGCCGCTTTCATCTTGATCGGCACGATGCCGGCGCCGCCGGCGATCAGCGCGGCAATGATCCCGAGCGCCGCAACGCCCCCTTTTTTCATAAAGGCGGCCGCAATCCCGAGAACCAGCGCGAGACCTGCGGCCGTGAACAACGGCGG
>JBBTJH010000287.1:0-10542 GCA_038059555.1 Pseudomonadota bacterium
CGTATCAATACCGCCTGTTCGATATTCCAAATACGCTTTGGGCCGTTGCGCTTTGCTTCGTCCTCGACGATTTGCGCTATTACTGGCTCCACCGCATCGCGCATGAACGCCGCCTCTTTTGGGCGACGCATGTCGTTCATCACTCCTCCCAGCACTATAATCTCTCGACCGCGCTGCGGCAGACATGGACCGGCGACATTATCAACGGCATCATCTTCAAGACGCCGCTGGTGCTGCTCGGGTTTCATCCGGCGATGCTGGCTTTCGTTTTCGGCATCAATCTCATCTATCAATTCTGGATTCACACCGAATTGATCAACCGGATGGGGCCGTTTGAAATCCTCTTCAACACGCCGAGCCATCACCGCGTCCATCACGCGACGAACCCGAAATATCTCGATGCGAATTACGCCGGCGTCTTTATCATCTGGGACAAGATGTTCGGCACCTTCGTGCGGGAAGACGACGCCGAAAGGCCGCGCTACGGGATCGTGAAAAACCTCGGCACGTTCAATCCCTTCGTCATCGCCTTCAACGAATGGTTCGGCATGTTCAAGGATCTTTCCTCCGCTCGCTCGCTTCGCGACATCGCCGGTTACACCTTGGGGCCCCCGGGCTGGTCTCCGGACGGCTCGCGCATGACGTCAGCGAAGCTGAAACAGCGCTGGGCGGCGCTCCGGCCTCAAGAGGCTTTGCCGGCGGAATAAGGCAAAAGCGCCTCACTCGGCCCGGTTTTGCCCCATTCGCCCGAAGAATTCCTTTAATCGATCCTGATGGGGCCGCTTTGGCCCGTCATTCTCTCTCCATCGAAGGTCATCGAGGGAGATGGGTCATGGTTTTGGGATTTTTCCAGAAGTTTGCGTTTTCGGGCTTTGCCGCCTCGATCGCCGCCGGCGCGAGCCTCGTCTCCGGCGCCTCGGTCGCGCCTCAGCCGGCTTATGGTTTAGCAGCCGCAAAGCTCGAAGCCGCCGCCGCAGCGAACAACGCTGCGCACATCTTTGACCGGGCCGATCTCGACAATAACGGCATTCTCGATCGCGACGAATACGAAATTCTCGCTGTCGTCACCGCAGAACTTGCCCAGTTGAACGGTTTCATCGCAATAGATGCAGGGCGCGGCTTAGAAACGGTCGCCATCGCTCGCGCCGTTGATGGGTCGCTCGATGAAGCGAGTAAAGCGCGCATCGAAGACCGGGCGGGGCGTGAGTTTCGTCTGTTTGCGGGCGACGACGAGCGGCTTGCTTCCGACGAGTTTGTGACCGCGCAGCTCGAGTTGTTTCTGGCGACCGACGCGGACCGCAACGGCGTCCTTGCCGGCGCTGAGTTGAAATCATACGCCAATTCGCAATCAAAACTCGCGACGTTAAATAGCTGAGCTTCAGCCGTCGCGGCTTCGCTGTAGGGCAAGGCGTCTGCTGGTCATCCGTCCCTCGTGTGTCCGTGTTGCGGTTTGCGGATCGGATTTGCAGATCCCTCGGCGTTACTGCCGGCCCGCGTAATAAATCCTGTACACCCGGCGGATCAGCCACGCAGCAATCAAA
Organism: Pseudomonadota bacterium; assembly: GCA_038059555.1. Classification (GTDB taxonomy): domain Bacteria; phylum Pseudomonadota; class Alphaproteobacteria; order Caulobacterales; family Parvularculaceae; genus Amphiplicatus. The sequence continues at coordinate 1,542 of JBBTJH010000287.1, forward strand.
CTGAAGGCGACGATCAGCGCCGCGAGCATCGAGAGGAAGTTATCGCCAGTCATCTCGTACCAGCTGATCGCACCGCGAAAGACAAAACTTTGCAGCACGAAGAGCGGAAACAGCAAAATGCCGATGCAGGAGACGAGATCGACCGCTAATCGCACGGCGCGTGCGGGCCGGATCGCCTCGGTGAACGGCCGGAACGCCGCAATGACGACGAGCGCAATCCCTGCGTAAAAGAAGGCGGTGAAGAGGGAAATGTTCTTTGGAAACTCAAACCAGAGACTGCCCTCGCCGAGCGCCAGCGAAGCGGCGAGGGCGCCGGCGATCATCGTCGCGCCAAGGGCTGCGAACGCGTTGAGCTTTGCCCCCGCGTCGAGCCTGGATTGGATTGTTTGCCCTATCGCGGCGCCAAAGAGCGAAATCGCGCCCATTTGCAGGAGGCTCCACCGCCCGACGAGTATGTCGTTGGCGAGGGTTTCCTCGCCTTTCGCTTGCGCCGGAAGCGTCGCGGCGAAATAGGCGTAAACTCCATAAAGGGCGATCGCGGCAAACATGAGCGCGATGCGGCTCTTTAACCCCTTGCCGACACGCCCGATCCACAATGGCAGGGAAGCGGTCGCGACAAGAAAGTAGATGAACGGCCCATAAAAATTTTCAGCGATGCTGGTGAGGGTAAGCGGCTGCTTTGCGATGACGGCGCCTGCGGTCTCAAAGAGGCCATTGACGATAACGCCGAAGGAGAGAAGCGCGATCGCGATCATGATATTGCGATCGAAAGACGGCCGGCTCTTTTGATATTGCCGCGCGTGAAAGACGACGAGGCCCATGCCGAACATGAAGGCGAGCGTCGGCGTGCCGAGACTGAAGAACAAGGCGAGAAATCCGGCGACCGGTCCGTCGTCCAGACCAAATCTCGCAAGATAAGGCGGCGCCCAGTGCGAGCCGATCATGCAGAGCAGCACGACGCCCTTCATGAAATTCGACGCTTCGCTGAAAATCGCGACTTCAGTCTTGCGGGGAGGGGCGATATCGCCCTCCGGCGCCGCGCGGCCGCCGCCGGAATTGTCCTGCGCCAGTTCACGAATGGTTTTGCCGTCGAAAACGCCATGGGCGAGGACCGGCGCAAGCCCCGCCCTTTCAAGGTTGAGCGCAACCGTCACGGCCGTGAGTGAATCCCCGCCGATGTCGTAAAAGCTTTCGTCGAGATTGACGTCGTCGCGGCCAAGGGCTTCCCGCCAGACAGCGAGGATTTTCTGTTCAAGATCGGCGCCGGCGTCCGCAGCTTTTTCATGAAGCGTACGTCGCGCGATTTCGTGGATCGACAGCCCGTCGAGCATCCCCCGGGCGATCGCCGCCGGAACGCCAGCCGCCTCCATCTTCGGGATCAGCGCTTCAGCCGCGTGAAGATCGCCGCCAAGATCGAAGAAACCGTCCTGCGGCGAGATCGTGCGCCCGCCGAGCGCTTCCCGCCACAGGCTGACCAGTTTTGCGTCGAGATCGGACGTCGCTGATGCGGCAGCCGGCGCCGCGACATTGGCGGGCGCCTCCGCCAGAAATTGTTCGGCGATGGCGGCGCGCTTCAGCTTGCCGGTCTGCGTGCGGGAGAAATCGTCAACGCGAGCGATTTTAATCGCGCCGGCGGCGTTGATGCCGAGTGCGGCCGTCGCGGCGATCGCAGCGGTTCGCACGGCCTCCTCTGATATTTTCGATGAGGTGCGCAGCGCGACCAGCAGGCCGTCGCCGCGCATCGCGTCGGGTAGGCGCGCGACGGCGATGTCCTCGGCGCCGGCGCCGAGCGCCGCCGTCAATTCGCGCTCCAGCAGATCCGGATTGATCTTGACGCCGCCGCAATTGATGAGATCGTCAAGCCGGCCTTCAAAATAAAGATATCCGTAGCGGATCGAGCCTGCGTCATTGGTCGTCAGCCAGCCATCGGCGTCGGTTATGCGCAAGGGGCCGTTCGGAGTGATTTCAAACTCGGCGACATGCGGGCCGCGGATCATGATGCGCCCGGCGGCATCGGTCTTGATCTCGACGGGGCTCGCCGCTCTGCCGACCGAGGAGAGTGCGTCGCCCTCGGTCTCGTGAATGCTGAGAAACGTTGTGCGCGAGGCTTCGGTGAGCCCGTAATGCTGCACGATGACCGCGTTCGTAAAGAGCGCCTTTAACGCTTCCTTTTCAGGGCGCGTCATCAGCTGGCTGCCGATTTCGATCCAGCGCAGCCGTTCGCGCTCCGGCCCCAGGAGGTCGGCGTTCTGCATCAACACGCGCCATAAGGTCGGCACAGCCGAGACGGCGTTGATCTCGCCGCGCTTTAGCATCTGCGCAATCTCTGACGGCGCAAATCCGTTCTGCGGCAGGAAAAACTCGCCGCCGGCGGCCGAGACCGCCCTCGCGCGCGCAAGGCCAAACGAATAGGTGACCGGAACGCCGACATATTCGCGAATGCCGCCATCGACCGCCATCACCGCATTCAGCCGGCGGATCGTATTGGAGATGGCGCCGCGCGACAGCGCGATCGCTTTGGGCTCGCCGGTTGTTCCCGACGTAAAGAGGATCTGCGCGATGGCGTCGCCGTCATCCGGGGTAAACCGTAGCCGCGCCCAGCCTTTTTCTTCGCTGGGCGTTGCAAAATCCGTAACGCCGAAGCCTTGCAGCCTTGTGCGATCTGCGTCTGACCGGAAGGTCGCGGCCGTCACGCCGTCCGCGAACAGCGAGAAAGTTCGCCGCACAAAATCGATCGAATTGACGGCGGCCATGCCTGCTGTCTTCGTTTCAAGAATTGGGGCGGCGGGCATGTCTTAATTCCACGCGATGGGCGTGCGCGCAGGCGTTGCATGGCGCGTCGCCATCGCGACGTGAAGTTTGCGCGCGCCTTTGAACGGGCGGCGCCCATGCGCGTGGCGCATATTGTCGACGATGAACACGTCGCCGGGCCGCCAGGGAACGCCATAGGCGCCTTTGTCGAACGCCGCATTGACGCGCCGGACGATCTCGGCCGAAATCGGCGAGCCGTCGCCGAAAAACGCGTTGCGCGGGAGGAAATCCTTGCCGAAAAGCTGGGTCAGCTGCGCCTCGGCGCCGGGCGGAAGGTTCGCCGGATGAAAGAGGTTCGACTGGTTGAAATATAACGGCGCGCCGCTCTCGCTCGCAACGCATCCTTGCGCCGCGTGACGCGTCTGCAGCACATCATTGGCGAGCCAGTTGATTTCCATGCCGGCGTCGCGCGCGATGCGCTCGACCTCATCGCGGCTGTCGGTCTGATAGGCCTTGCGCCACGGGATATCGACGCCCGCATGGTGGGTGCGCTGATAGATGACGCCTTTGGACGCAAACTGCTCGACAACATCGCCGATTTCCGCGGTCGCCGCATCGACATTTGAAATCGTCGTCTCGCCGCCTTCTTCTGCGACAATGATCGCGTGAAATGCGACAAGGCGCGGCCAGCTTTTCATATAGCTCATCTCGCTGTGGAGCGAGATCGAGCGGGCGGACGCGTATTCGGTTGCGGTGAAAGTCTTTTTCGAGACGCCCGATCGCGGCGTCGACCAATAGGCGTCATCGAGAAGCTCAAGATCGAGCGCGGCGAGAACCCGCTCGGCCGTTTCCGCCGCCTCGGCGCGAAAGCCGCGCAGCAAAACGCCGCCCTTCGCCTCCACGCCCTCGGCGATGCGCGCGCGGTTCGCGGCCGCCCATTCTTCGACCGCTTGGCCGGCGCCTTCAATCACCTCGACCATATCTGTCAGCTGCGCCATGAAGCCCCCGTCCCCGCATTCCCCCGCCGGGCCAAGCAGCGATTGCCGCCCAAAGCCGCCGACCGGAACGCCCACCCGCTGCAAATTTCGTGCAATCGGAAAGCGCCCAGTTAACGGAGGCCTGCCCGCCAGCGCAACTGCGAAAAAGACGCATGGGGTACGGACGAAGCCGGAATTTTCAACAATATTAGTTAATGGGGGTGAAGCGAGTTAACTTGACCGGTGAGGTTTAGAGTGCGGTGGCGAAGTGGCAAAACCTTAGAGAGCTCTGAAGGTGATTGAGATTAAAACTGGTAACAAGACAGGCAGGTTAAGCGGCGTCTCTGCAGACATCTCTCAAAACCCCTCACCCGCTCGCTACGCTCGCTGGCCTCTCCCGAGGGAGAGGCGAAGAAAGATACGGCGGTCCTTGCCTCTCCCTCGGGAGAGGCCAGCATCGCGAAGCGATGCGGGTGAGGGGGTGAACTTTCGTTTGGGACATGCGCCTATTGATCGCGCCATGTCCTAAATCAAGCAAATATCCTAAATCCTTATCCTGAGGAGCATTCCGCAGGAATGCGTCTCGAAGGATGGGCTGCGCGAATCCGGTTTCCACTTTCTAAAGCGAGGCAAAGACCGCTTTTGCGATCATCGCCGCTTCGGTTCTGTTTTCCGCGCCCAATTTCTGAAAAATCCGGCTCATGTGCCATTTGACGGTGTTTTCTGAAATCTGAAGCTCTTCGCAAATCCGGCGGTTTTTGGCGCCAGTTGTCAAAAGCCGGAGCACTTCGATTTCTTTCGGCGTCAGTTCGTCGAGAACGACGCGCTTGGCGGCGTCATTGACGCCGATACCCTCGATACGCTCGGCGCTCGCGCCGGGCAGACTCTCGATGAAAAGCTTCAGCTCGATGTCGTTGGTTTCAGCCCCGCACAAGTTGATGAGATCGATCGCGCGCGGCCCGCTATCGAGCAGCGTACGAACAAAGCGCGAAGGCTTGGCGATCTGCAGCGCTTTCAGCATCGATGCGTTCGCCTTCTCGACTTGCCCGGCGCTCGCGAGCGCGATGGCGCATTTGGCCAGAACGAGAACGTGCCAGCGGATCCGGTTAAACTTCAGCGTGACGGCCGCGAGCTTCTGGTAGATTTCGACCGCTTTGCGCGGCTGCGCTGTGGCGAGGAGAATTTCAGAGGAATAAAGATCGCGCCAGAACGCTTTTCCGTCCCAGTGGCGCTCATTTTCGGCCGGCGCGCTGGACCATAGGGCCTGCGCGTCAGCGTGAATTTCAACTGCGGCTGACAGCGTGCCGAAATTAAGCTCGTGCATCAGGGCCGTGTACCGCACATGGAGATAGATCAGATCGTTGCCGATTTCCCGCGCGTAGGTTGTTGCGTCATGGAGCGCCGCGCGCGCTTCTGCGGGCGAATTGCGCCGGTTGATCAAGCGGTATCTGGTGACGAGACCGCTCGCATAAATTTCCGGCTCGCAGCAAAAACGGCAGTCTGCGAGAATCTTTGCAAAGCTTTGCTCGTCGATCGGGTCGTTCACCTCGTAACGCAGGACCGTTGCATACAATCTTGCGATCGACGTCGTCAGAGAATTCTCGCCGAGTTCTGAAGTCGCATGCTGGGTGGCGGCCGCGAAGTGCCGCTGCGCCGCTGTCGTCGTTCCGTCCGAGAGAGAGACCATCCCCTTGAACGACTCGGCGAAGACCACCCCGAAGACCGAACCTGCTGAGAGATGGAGATCCCTCGCGATCGTCAGCGCCGCTCGCGCTTTAGAATTGTCGCCCAAGGTGAAATAGGCGTAACCGATGACGTTGTGCAAAGAGGCGGCGAAGGTCGGCCTGATCGGCTGCTTTCGTTCGAGGATCATCGACCCCGCCTCGATAACGCCGGTCATATCGCCAGCGCGAAATCTGATCAGCGCCTCGGTGACGTCAAGCTCCGCGAGAAGCGTTGCAAATTCCTGCTTCGTTTTGAAATGGCCGACCGCGTTCAGCGTGTCGACGACCTGGCGGCATTTGTCATATTGAAGGCGCAGCGCTTCGATCGGCTGACGCATGTGCGCGCTGACCTGGCAGAGATACAACAACACTTGCGGGCGCGTGAGGGTTATCTTGGAAGGAAGTCGGCTGATCCACGTCGTAAGCTCAATCGCCGAGCCCCGGTTGAACAATCCCATCGCGTGCGCTTCGATGAGATCGCTGGCGCGATCGAACCCTCCGGCGCGAATGGCGTATTCAATCGCTTCGGCGATCAGCGACCGCTTTTCGAACCAAAGCGACGCCACATATTCGGGCGCATCCTCGGTCCCCGCGCGGTTTTCAAGCCGCAGATCTGAAAGAAACTCCTGCACGAGATGGTGATATCGCCGCCATTTTCCTTCTCCCTCGAGGGAGATCAGGAAAAATCCGCCGCCTTCAAGATAGTCGAAGATTTGACGGGCCTCATCGACGGCGACGCCCGCGACTTCTGCGGCGAGCGCGTCGTTAAAGCGGTCAAGCGCACTCGTGCGGATGAGGAAATGGCGGACATTCGGCGGGAGAAAATTGAGGATTTCCGATTTGAAATATTGCGCGACCTCGTTCGAGTATCCAGACGCTGCAACTGCGCTCGACGGAGACTCGACGAGCCGCGTCCGCATCAGCGCGAGCTGCAGCCCCGCGACCCACCCTTCCGTATCCCGGTGTAGCTGTTCAACCGTTTGCAAAGCGGCGTCCGTCTCGTCGATCTGGAAGAACTGCGCCGTTTCCGAGCGGTTGAAAGCAAGCTCGCGCCAGGTGAGATCGACGAGACGGTTTTCGACTTTCAGCGCTTCCATGGGGAGTCGCGGCGCAACGCGCGAGGCGATGAATATTTTAAGATTAGGCGGCTGGCGGCGCACGATCTCCTGAAGAAGTTTCGCAGGCTCCCCCTCGGCGGCGAACTGATAATCGTCGATGAAGAGCTTGATCTCCCGCCGGCTCGCTTCAATGCCCTTCGCGAGCAAGGATGCCGTCTGCGCAAGGTTTGAAAGTCCGTGCGTGCTGACCTGCAGGCAGACCTCGCTCGCGATCTCCGGATCAAGCGCGCTAAAGCCGTGCGCAAAGAGGCTCCACAGCTCCTCGACATTGGCGTCGCGCTCTTCAAGCGCGATCCAGATGCGATCGCCTGCGAGCTCCGCCTCGTCATAGAGCTGCCTCAGCAGCGTGCTTTTCCCGCAGCCGGCGCCGGCGACGATGACGACGATCGCGTTCGCGGGCGCGTTCTTGATCCGCTGGATGCAGTGCGAGCGAAAGACGTTATTCTCGCGGAGCGCGGGCGGCGCGTATTGCAGCGCCCGATTCGCCGACTGCTGCGCCATACCTTTGCTGCTCATCCGCCCGGCCGCCGCGATACTAACATGTTGATATAAATAGAAAAAACATAAACCATACTAAGGTATGGGGAGGGGCCGGTCAACCGGTGGGATGGTGGTCGTTTGAGGGGCGCGCTGACCGCGCCTTAACGAGGAGGGCAAAGAATAATGAAAAAGGGTTTATGGGGCAGGCGACATAGCCTCGCCGCCGCGCTGCTGGGTGGGACGTCGATGGCGACCGGCCTCGTGGCCCCGGCGCTCGCGCAAGACGGCGGACGTCTCGACGAAATCATCGTCACCGCGCAAAAGCGCGAACAGGGCGCCAATGACGTCGGCATCACGCTGAACGCATTCACCGGAGATCAGCTCGAAGAGCGCGGCGTTTTGAGCGCTGAAGACATTGCGCTGTACACGCCAGGCCTCACGGTCAATGAAACGGCCGCGACGGGCGTTCCGTTGTACACCATTCGCGGCGTCGGCTTTCAGGATTATTCAACCGCCGCGTCATCGACCGTTGGTCTCTATTTCGACGAAGTCGCTATTCCGTACACGGTGATGAGCCGCGGCGTGTTGTTCGACGTCGATCGGGTCGAAGTTCTTAAAGGCCCGCAGGGCGATCTTTACGGGCGCAATACGACAGCCGGCCAGATCAATTTCGTCAGCAAGAAGCCGACTGACGAGCTCGAAGCCGGCGCATCGTTCGGTTACGGCAGTTTTCAAACTGTTGACGTCGACATGTTTGTCAGCGGCCCGATCTCCGACAGCGTGCGCGGGCGCCTCGCGTTCACAACAACGCAGTCCGGCGAAGGCTGGCAAAAAAGCCTGACACGGGACGATGAACTTGGGAAGAAAGACGTCTTCGCAGTGCGCGGCATGCTTGAATTCGACCTTGGGTCTTCGGCCGATCTTCTGCTGCGCGCACAATATGTGAAGGACAAGTCCGACAATAAAGCGAATACCGCTTATGACGGCCGGATTATCGGCGTGACGGAATTCGCACTGCCCTATGCGCAATTGCTGCCGTATGTCGGCACCGGCCTCGCGCCGTGGTATTCGACGGGCGATAATCGCGCGGCGGACTGGACGAACAGCTATACGGACCCGAACGGCGTCGTTTACAATTTGCGCCCGCGCCGGGATAACGACCTGGTCAGCCTTTCCGCCAAGCTTAACTGGAACCTGACGGAAAGCGTGGCCCTCACCGCCATCTCCGGCTACGACCAGTTCGACCGCGAAGAAGCGAATGACTGGGACGGCTCCTTTGCGAACGATTCGAGCAACATCAACACGTCCGACATCGAAGTCTTCTCTCAAGAAGTTCGTTTGACGGGAGAGTCTGAATCCCTGAACTGGGTCGCCGGCCTTTATTATTCCGACGACTCCGTTGACGAGTTCTACAATTACTTCATGTCGGATTCGATGTTCGGGAATGGCGGCGTCGCTTTCGGCGTTCCGCCCTTCCAGTTCTCGCCAATCTTCCAGCTGCACACGAAGTATCAGCAAGAGACGACGTCGAAGGCGGCCTTCCTTCACGCCGAATACAACATCACGCCGAAATTCCGCTTTACGGGCGGCGTTCGCTATACGGACGAAAAACGTTCATGGTCGGGGTGCACCTTCGACGCCGGCGAGGGATCGCTTTCAGGCTTCCTGAACTTCGCGTTCGGCACGACGCTCGCGCCTGGCGAATGCGGCACGATCGATGACGATCCGGCGTCACCCAATTACATTTTCGGCGTCATCGGCGGACCGAATGTCAACGACGCGTTCCATGTTTACAACGAAACCATCCACGCCAAAAAATGGATGTACAAGATCGGCGCCGACTACAGGTTGACGGACGACGTGCTCGCCTACGCGATGTATTCGCACGGCTTCAAGTCGGGCGGCTTCAACGGCGCCAACGCCAACACCACGCAGCAATTGCATAGCTACA
>JBBTJH010000288.1:0-4219 GCA_038059555.1 Pseudomonadota bacterium
GCCAGAACTCCGATCTGGGCGACGCCGCCCGAAACACCGGCGAGACAAGGAGCTGAATTTATGAACGATTTTCTCAACAAGTTCCTCTTTGGCTATTATCCTTATGTCTGCCTCGCGGTTTTCGCGATCGGCTCGATCTTGCGCTTTGAACACGGGCAATATTCCTGGCGGTCCGGCTCAAGCCAATTGCTGCGCAGAAAGCAACTCGTCGTCGGCAGCGTGCTCTTCCATATCGGCATCTTGATTATCTTCGCCGGGCATTTTGTCGGGCTTTTAACGCCGATCGTTGTCTTCGACACGTTAGGAATTTCTCATAGCGCCAAACAGATGCTGGCGATTATCGCAGGGGGGCTTGCGGGCCTCATGTGCCTTGTCGGCATTGCGCTTTTGACGCATCGCCGCCTTTTTGACGCGCGCATCCGCAAGACGTCGAGCTTTGGCGACACGGCGATCTTGCTTCTGCTCTTTGCGCAGCTCTTGCTCGGTCTGTCGACGATACCCGTCTCGATGCAGCACCTCGACGGGCATGAGATGGTCAAGTTCATGGAATGGGCTCAGCACATCTTGACCTTCCGCGCCGGCGCCGCCGATTTCGTCGTCGATGCAAATCCGATATTCAAGGCGCATTTGACGCTCGGATTGACGATCTTCCTCGTCTTCCCGTTCACGCGCCTCGTGCACATCTTTTCCGCGCCCGTCTGGTATCTCGGCCGCCGCGGCTACCAAATCGTTCGGACGAAACGAAAAACCGCGCCGGCGGAATAACAGGGCGCCAACGCTTAAGAGTGGATTTTGATCATGGATGTGAAAAGGAATATCTTCAAACTGTCAGCGTCGCTGACGCTTGCCTTTGCGCCAATGGCGGCGCTTGCAGAAGAGGCGCCAAAGGAGGCGGACGAAGGGGGCATTGTCGGCGCGATCAAGGCCGGCAAGCCGATACTCGACGTTCGCTACCGGTTTGAATGGAAAGATCAGCAAGGCTTTGCCGACAACGCTTACGCCAACACCATACGCACGCGGCTTGGCTACGAAACAGGTGAATACCTCAATTTCAAAGTTCTGGTCGAATTCGAAAATGTCGCCTCGATCGGGGACGATCATTTCAACTCGACGACAAACGGCCGCACGCAGTTTCCGACAATCGCCGATCCAAATGCGACCGAGATCAATCGCGCGCAAGTAACCTTTAGCGGCATCGAAAAGACGCCGATCACCATCGGCCGGCAGGCTTACAACCTCGGCAATCAGCGTTTTGTCGGGGCCGTCGACTTCCGTCAGAACCAGCAGACCTTCGATGCGGCGCGCGTCTCATCGACATTCATCGATGGTCTTAGCGTCGATTATCTTTATATCAGCCGCGTTCACCGGGTGTTCGGCGATGATAACCCGCTCGGTGAATTCGACAGCGACAGTCACGTCCTCGCTGCAACTTACGATGCGAAGAAGCTTGGAAGGCTGAGCGGCTATGGCTTGCTTTTGGACTTTGAAGAGGCGCCGGCGCTTTCTTCGAAAACTTTCGGCGTGCGCTACGAGAATACGATCGTTCTTGACGCTGACGCGGAATTAAAAGCCGGCATCGTCGGCGAGTACGCCTCGCAAGCAGATTATGCGGCGAACCCGTTCGATTACTCTGCGGATTATTTCCACGGCGAAGGCGCGTTATCGGCGGGGGGGGCGACTCTGCGGCTCGGCTATGAACAGTTAGGCGGCAACGGCGTCATCGGCTTTGCAACGCCGCTGGCGACGCTACACAAATTCCAAGGGTTTGCCGACGTTTTTTTGACAACGCCCGCAAACGGCATCGAAGATATTTACGCGACCGTTCAATATGACTGGAAAAAAGCGCCGTTCGGCGCCGGGCTCAATTTGTTCGCAACCTACCATGATTTCAAAGCGGAAAACGGCGGCGCGGACCTTGGGGAGGAATTCGACGCCGGCGTCGCGCTTAAGGTCCGCAAGCACTGGTCTGCCGAACTGAAGGGCGCTCTCTACAATGGAACGCCGGCGCTCGCAGATCGCAATCTCATCTGGGCGTCGTTGCGGTTTCAGTATTGAGGGGAGGCGTTGTTGTGATTTCGCAGGGGGATGACCGGAATAAAACCGTCGGGCCGGGCGGAGGCGACCCTCACGATCCGCGGGCCGCTATCGACGCGCCGTCTTCCGATTGCACGACGTCGCCGCTCGACTTTCTTTTTGACGAGCATTTACGCCAACGGCAATTCGCCAAGGTGCTATCTTTGATCGCCGACGGGGTGATCAATCGAAAGACCATCGCCAGCGCGATTTTGTTCATTGAAACAGATCTCGCGCTTCATATCGGGGACGAGGAACGCTCACTTTTCCCGGCGCTTCGTTCTGTCTGCGAGGAAGAGGACAAGATTGAAGAGCTTCTTGAGATTCTAGCGAAGGAGCATCGCGAAGACGAAGCGGGCAGCGAGGTTATAACCGCCATCTTGAAAAAGATGGCGGCGGGTGGCGCCCAGAGCGAGGAAGATAGCACACAGCTGCGCGACTTTTCTGACAGGCTGCGTCATCATCTGGCGTTGGAAAACGGCGTGTTGCTTCCAATCGCGCGCATGCGCATGAACACGACCGCGCTTCGCACGGTTGGAGAATCGATGACTGCGCGCCGGAAGGGCGGAAAGCATTAAAGCGGAACGACAAAAACTCCACGCGGCCTCGGTTTAAGCTGAAGCTGTCGTGCGCTTGGCGCTTGCGGAATCGTTCGGGTTGCTTGCTATAATGCCTGCCGGAGAGGGGAATCTCGCAATGGAATCGAACGGCTTGCATTCGGTGCGGAATGTCTTCGGGGGTCTTGCGGAAAGAAAAAAGAAGGAAGCCGTCGAGCGATTGCTCGCCGCGCCCCCGCGCAAGGCGAATGCTCTTCTTCAATTGCATGACGATCTTTTGTTCATGCGCGCCTTTCCGGGCGAAGTGCAAACAGCGCAGATTTCTACCGCGGCGCTGGATGAATTTGAACGTTGGCTCGGTCGGTTGCCCAAGTCTGAAATCAAAACGCTCGATGATAGCGGTGTGGCCGGTACCACAACGCGCCATGTCTATGAGTATCCGATGGGCCAGTGGCTGGCGCGCAACGCCTCCAAAGACGTTGACATCGACTGGCGCCGGTATGAAGACCCGACCCTGCTTGATCCCTATATCCGCGCCTTCACACGCAAGAGCGAGCTGGACGCGTTTGACAGCGGCGACTATTCGACGCGCGACTGGGTAAGGCTTGCGCGCGGGGCTCACTCTTTCTCGGACTTTAACTGGTTGATCCGGGCGGCAACCGGCGCCGATCTTAAACCTTCCGCTCTTGACGCGCTTTGGACGGCGGCCGAGGCGCCGCTCGAATGGCGCCTAAAAGGCTCGCGCTGGTCGACGACAAGAAACTTTCTCCCCGGATATCCCATAAAAGCCCGCAAGAATTTTCGCCGGCCGCCGGAAGACGTTGCGCAGCGCATTTCAAAACCTCTGACAAAAATCGAGTTATTGCCGAGGGCGAAAGCGCGGCGCGTCATCGAGGTTGCGCGAACGGCGCTCGCTGTCCGCTGCCGCGAGGTTGTCGCGATCACTCATGCGAATGTCGACGAGGTTTATTGGTGCGATCTCGGCGAGGGGATCGCGCTCGCGGTCATCTGCGTTGCGCCGGCACACCGGCTGCCGCTTGAGACCAATACGGGATATCTGCTCTTTTCCAACGGCGTTCCCATCGGATATGGCGGCGTCACGCCGTTGTTCAGACAGGCGAACACCGGCATCAATATTTTCGACGCGTTCAGGGGCGGGGAAGCAGCGTTCCTCTGGGTCGAAATGCTGCGCGCGTTCCATTCGCTGTTTGGGGCAACGCGCTTCATCGTCAACGGTTATCAGTTCGGCGAAGGCAACGACGAGGCGATCAACAGCGGCGCCTACTGGTTTTATTATCGCCTCGGGTTCAGGCCGGACAACGCCGAACGAACGCGGTTAGCCGCGAAAGAATTCGACCGGCTCCGCCAGCCCGGTGCGCCCCGCAGCAGCAAGACGACGCTAAAGGCGCTCGCGGTCGGGGACATGATCCTCGACCTTCCAGAGTTTGATGCGCGAGACGCGTTTGGCGAAAATCAATTGGTGAAATTGAGCGCGCTCGCGGGCGCTAAGCTTGCCGCTGCGCCAGCAAGGGATCGGGCCAGCGCGGAAAACTGGCAAGCGGAAGCCCTTGCAAAAGAATTGGGCGTTC
>JBBTJH010000289.1:0-21218 GCA_038059555.1 Pseudomonadota bacterium
AATCGTCGTCGTCGACGACGGCTCGGCGGACGGCACTGGCGACGCCGCCGAGGCGGTCGGCGTTCGCGTCATCCGCCTGCCGGAAAATTCCGGCTACGGCTTCGCGCTGAAGACCGGCATCGCCGAATCCGAGTCGAAATTCGTCGCCATCATCGACGCCGACGGCACTTACCCGGCGGACAAAATTCCGGACATGCTGAAGCTGTGCCAGAACGCCGACATGCTCGGCGGCGATCGCGGCGCGGCGATGAAAAACGTCCAGTGGATTCGCCGTCCGCCGAAATGGGTTTTAAACACGCTCGCCAACATGCTGGCGCAGCGGAAAATTCCGGATCTGAATTCGGGGCTGCGCGTGTTCAAGCGCTCGTCGCTTGAACGGTTCGTACAGCTTCTGCCCGACGGATTTTCCTTTACGACGACAATCACGCTGTCGATGATATGCTCCAAGCTTCGCGTCGTTTACACGCCGATTGAATACGCCAAGCGCGTCGGCCAGTCGTCGATGCGGCCGACGGCGTTTTTCACGTTCATCCTCCTGGTACTGAGGATTATCGTTTTCTTCCAGCCGCTGCGCGTCTTCTTGCCGCTCGGCGCCATTCTCTTCACATTCGGCATGGCGAAGGCGATCTACGACATCACCAAGATGAACCTTTCCGAATCGGCGATCTTCGGCATTCTGGCCGCGATGGTCGTGTGGTCTCTAGGGCTCATCGCCGACATGATCTCGCGGCTGCATCTGCGCCCGAGACTTCATGGCGATTGAGATGAACGCTCCGGGGAATTCAGCGGCGAAAGCGAAAAGCCGGGCGACCGGCTTTATTCGCATCGGCGTTTCGATCGCGATCCTCCTCTTTTTGTTTTCCTTCGCGCCGGTCGGCGAATTGCTGGCGCGGATGAAACTCGTCTCGCCGCTATTGTGGCTCGGCGTCTTCGCGGGCTTTCTTGTCGGCCACGCGATGTCGGCCGCCAAATGGCGCTGGATGATCGGCGGCGCGGTCAGCTATCCGCGCGCCTTGAAGGCCCATTTTGCAGGCCTCGCCGCCAATCTCGCCATGCCGGGCGTCGCCGGCGGCGACATCGTTCGCGCAGGCCTTGTGATGAAGGGATCGCAGAAGAAAACCTCGCTTGCGATCGGATCGCTCGGCGATCGTCTCATCGACACCGCGTCGCTCATCATCATATCGTCGATCGGCGCCTACTGGCTCGGCAAACGCGAGGGTGTCGATCCGGATGGGCTTGCGATTGTCGCCTCTGCGACCGTCGGCGCCGGGTTCGCGGGCGTTATCATGCTGAAACCGATTGCGCGTCTGTTGCGAAAATTTGCGCCGGCGGGAAAGTTCGGCAAGATCGTCAATGACGTCGCGGACGCAGCCGAAGAAATGTCAACGCGGCGCGGCGCGGTTTTCGGCTGCGCGGTAATTTCGATCGTCGTGCAACTTGGATTTGCGATGATGAATGGGCTGATCGCCCAGAATATCGGCGCTGGAACGTCGATCGCTGCATGGGTTTTCGCCTGGCCGCTCGCCAAACTTGTCGCCACCTTGCCGATCAGTTTTGGCGGTCTTGGCGTGCGCGAGGCGAGTATTGCAGGCTTGATGACGCCGCTTGGCTATCAGGCGACCGGCGTCATCGCGGCTTCACTCGTCTGGCAGACAATCCAGTTTGCAACGGGCGCGATTGGCGCGCTCGCGCATCTGGTCGGCCCGGCGCAAAACGGCGCACCGGCGGAGAATAGAAATGGATGATCTGCGCGTCGCTATTCTCGGCGGCGGGCCTGCGGGCCTCGGCGCCGCCTGGCGTCTTGCAAAAGACCGCAAGGCGAGCGTCGATCTTTATGAGGCCGGCGCGCGCGTCGGCGGCAACGCCGGAAGCTTTGTTGAAGACGGTGTTCACTGCGATTTCGGCAGCCATCGTTTGCACCCGGCGTCAGACCCGGCGATTTTGGACGACATCAAATCGCTGCTGGGCGATAAATTGTTGCTGCGCCCGCGCCATGGACGCATCCGTCTCAAGGGCTCGTGGATACATTTCCCGTTAAAGCCCGTCGATCTCGCAACGAGACTTCCGCCGCTGTTCGCCGCCTCGCTTTTCATCGATGCCGCGACCGCGAAAATGCGCGCGCCGAAAGTCGAGACGGAAACTTTCGGCTCGGTGCTGCTCGGCGGGCTTGGCCGGGCGATGTGCGAGAGTTTTTATTTTCCCTACATGAAAAAATTGTGGGGGCTTGGTCCTGACGCTCTCGCGCCGACCTTGGCGAAGCGCCGCGTGTCGGGAAGCTCGCTGCCAAAGCTGATGCGCAAGATCTTTTCTTCGCTCCCCGGCCTCAAATCGCCGACCACAGGCAAGTTTTATTATCCGCGCGGCGGCTTTGGCGCGATCTGCGAGGCGATCAGCGAGGCGGCGCGCGAGAGCGGCGCGGCGATCCATCTCAATGCGCGTGTTGAAGCGCTTGAGATCGCGGAAAACCGTGTCCGGTCGGTGACGATCCGGCGCGGGGATCAGCTGGAGCGCAAAGCGGTAGACGCCGTCTGGTCGACTTTGCCGCTGACAACGCTCGTCAAGGGCGCCGGCGACGCGGCGCCCGATCATGTGCGGCATGCTGCGAATGCGATCCGCTATCGCGGCATGATCCTCGTCTATATCGAACTTGATACGGACCAATATACCGAGTTCGACGCGCATTATTTTCCAGAATTATCAATTCCGATTTCGCGCCTGTCGGAGCCGAAGAATTATTCGGCGGCGTCAACTCCGAAGGGGCGGACAATTCTCTGCGCGGAATTGCCGGGCGACCCTGGCGACAAGCACTGGTCGATGGATGACGACAGCCTCGGCAAAGCGCTTTACGGCTGGCTCGGCGCATGCGGCCTTCCGCAATCGGCGAAAATCCTTCGCGCATTTACGCGGCGGCTGCCGCACGCTTACCCGGTCTACGATCGCGATTACGAGGCGCATTTCAAAACGCTTGATGACTGGATTTCAGGGATTGAAGGGCTGCTGACCTTCGGGCGGCAGGGGCTTTTCGCGCATGACAACACACATCACGCGCTCGCCATGGCCTACGGCGCCGCCGATTGCCTTAAGGACGGCGTCTTCGATCGCGCGAAATGGGAGCGCTATCGCCAGGAATTCCTGACGCATGTGGTTGAGGACTGATGCGGATGTCCGGCCCCGTCGAAACCTTGCCGATCCTCACTTATCATTCGATTTCGAATGAACCGGGGCCGACGTCGATTGCGCCTGAAACTTTTCGCGCGCAGATGGAAGCGATCGTGGAAGCGGGCGTTGACGTCGTCAGCCTTGACGAGGTTGAAAACTGGATCGCAGGAAGCCGCAGCCTTGAACGGCGCGCGGTCGCCATCACTTTCGACGACGCCTTTCGGGATTTTTCCGATGCGGCGTTTCCGATACTTGATCGGCTTGGGTTTCGAGCGACGGTTTTTGTTCCAACCGCAGCCGTCGGCGGCGTTGAAAACTGGACCGGCGCCAATGACAATGCGCGGCGGTTGATGAGTTGGGAAGAAATCAGCGCACTCGCCCGCAAAGGCGTCGCGTTCGGCTCGCACACGAGAACGCATGCCGACCTTACGGCGCTTAGCGAAGCGGCGCTTGACGAAGAGCTTATTGCGAGCCGCCAGGAGTTGGAACGGCGTCTCGGTAAACCAGCGCCGCATTTCGCCCCGCCCTATGGCCGCAGCAATCCGGCGGTTCGTGCGGCGATCGCGCGGCGCTATTCGTTGTCGGTCGGCGTGCGCCTTGATGCGGCGCGGCGTTCCTCGCCCATCTGCGATTTGCCGCGCATCGAGATGTTTTACTATCGCGACATCAGCCGGTGGCGCGCCTTTCTTAGCGGGCGAGGCGGCGCCTATCTGCAAGTCCGCCGCGCGGCGCGCGGCCTTCGTGAAATGCTTTCCGGCGCGTCGCGCCGCGACCCTTACTAGGAGAGATTGTGGCGAACGCCAGTTCAGATAGTTTCCTGTTACGGCTCGCGCGAAAAATCCTGCCGCAGGAAACCCGCGCAGCTGTTGTCGAAGCGCAGCGCAAATACGGCCTGCAATGGCCGCGAACAGGTCATGTCCGTTTTGGCGATTTGCGGCGTTTGACGCCGATCAGCCGCATCTTCGGCATGGACCGCGGGCGCCCCATTGACCGCTATTATATCGAGAAGTTCCTGCAAACCCATGCCGCCGACATCAAAGGGCGCGCGATGGAACTTGGCGACGCGACTTACATCAAGCGGTTCGGCGCGGGCGTTACGCAAATAGATGTTTTGCATGTTGTCGCCGGCAATCCGGAAGCGACGATTATCGCCGATCTCACCGACGCCGATCATATACCTTCGGACGCTTTTGACTGCATCATATTCACGCAGGCGTTGCAGATGATTTACGATATGAAAGCGGCGATGGCGACGCTGTATCGAATCTTGAAGCCCGGCGGCGTCGTGTTGATGACAACCCACGGCACGAGCAAGATCGCCCGCCGCCTCGGCCGCGACGATTGGGGCGAATATTGGCGCCTTACCGCGCAGGGCGTTGACGCGCTGGTTAAAGATGTCGCGCCGGACGCGGAACTGACGGTCAAGAGCTATGGCAATGTGATGTCCGCGGCGGCGTTTTTATTCGGCCTTTCAGTTGAGGATCTGAAATCCAACGAGCTTGAAAGCGATGACGAGGATTTTGAAGTGATCCTCGGTGCGCGCATCCGCAAGCCGCTGAAGGCCGCGTTATGACGAGGGAAGGCTTTCGCACGGTCACGCTGCTCGACACCTCGGTCTCATCGACCAATGTCGGGGACGAGATCATTATGGAGGCGGTGACTAATCAACTGCGGCGGGTTCTCTCGAACGATTATGTCAACCGCGTCGCAAGTCACGAGCGGATGTCGGCCAAAAGCCGGGGAATGATCGCAAAATCGGACTACGTGATCGCCGGAGGCAGCAATCTCCTCAGCTCGCACGCCGGGATCAGGTCGGTCTGGAAATTGTCGCCACTTGACGCAGCGCTTGGGCAGAAATTCGTGATGATGGGCGTCGGCTGGTATCATGATCAGGGCGCGCCGGACCCTTATACCGCCTGGCTGTTCAAATCGATGTTCTCGCGCGAGAAAATTCACTCGGTTCGCGACGGTTATTCGAAGAAGAAACTTGAAAACCTCGGCGTCGGGAATGTTCTGAATACCGGATGTCCGACCTTGTGGGAGCTTCCCGGCGACATCAATGAGAGAACGCCGAAAACCAAGGCGAAAAACGTCGTGACGACGCTTAACACCTACATGAAAGATCGTGAAGCGGACACGGCGTTGCTAAAACTTCTGCAACGAAAATACGAGCAGGTGTTCGCTTGGGTGCAGACCTACGCCGATCAGGATTATCTGAAGTCGCTTTTCCCTTCGATTAGTCTGATTGCGCCGAACCTTTCCGCCTATGATGCGGTGCTGACCAGCGACCTTGATCTCGATTATGTCGGCAACCGGCTCCACGCCGGCATTCGCGCACTGCAAAAGGGTCGGCGCTCGATCATCATCGAAATTGACAATCGGGCGCGGGAGATGGGCCGTGATTTCAATCTTCCGACGGTCGCGCGTGACGATTTCGCCTCCCTTGAAGGGATGATCGAGACGCCAAGGCCGATGCGAATTTCACTCCCGAAAGCGGAGATCGCGCGCTGGCTGGATCAGTGGCGATGACGCCTGCCCAATCAGACACTGCATCGCCTGACATCGCCAAAAAAAAGCGGTTCGGCTTTGGACGGCTGATCGACGATTTTCTTGTGCTGGCGTCTGGTCAGCTGTTTTCAAAGGTTTTCGGTTTTCTCGCCTTCGCGTGGATGGCGCGGCAACTGACGGTTGAAGATTACGGCGCTGTTGAAACGGCGGTCGGCATGGCCGCGATCGGCGCGATAGCGCTGGAAATGGGAACCGGCGCCATCGGCGTCAGGCGCATTTCGCAAAGCGACTCTGCGGCGATGCAAGTGCTCGGCGACGTTATCGCCGGTCGCATGTTATTGGCGGTCGTTGCGGCGCCGCTGCTCGCGCTGTTTTATATTGCGGCGACAAGATCCTCCGCTCCTGATCTCCTTTTCTGGGTTTTCACGGCCAGCCTTTTCGCCATCCCGTTCAATCACAACTGGTTCTTTCAGGCGCATGAAAGAATGGGCGTCGCCGGCTTCGGCCAGACCCTTAAAATGGGCGTTTTTTTTGCCGCGGTGTTGTTGCTCGCGCCGCAAAAAAACGGCGTCGTGTTTGTGGCCGTTTCCGAAGTGATCGCCGCGTTTTCTATGGCGCTCTGGTTCTGCGCGTTCTCCTATATGATGATCCGCCCTCAACACCCTCAGTATTCGATTGAGGGCGGCGTAACGGTGCTAAGGGAAAGCGCCCAGCTCGGCGCCTCGACCTTCGTCAACGCCCTCGCGCAATATATGCCGGTTCTGTTGGTCGCGTCTGCGGCCAATGACGTCGAGACGGCGAATTTCGGCGCCGCGCAGCGATTGATCCTGTCGTTGATGACCTTCAGTTATGTCTACTACTTCAACCTCTTTCCGTTGATAGCGCGCCGGATGATCGACGATACCGCTGCCCTCGGGCGCATCGTGACCGCATCGGTGCGCGTCACCGCCTGGGTCGGAGTGGCGGCAGGGGTGTTGCTGTGGACGTTCGCGCCGATCATCATGCGGCTCGTTTTCGGCGCGACGTTCGAGCCAGCCGGGCGCATATTCGGCATTCTCGTCTGGAGCGGGGTCATCATCCTTGTCTCCGGAAACGCTCGCTGGCTGCTCGTCGCCGGCAAACGGCAGGGATCGCTGCTTGTGGCGCATATCGTCAATGCCTCGTGCGTCGTCGGGCTTGGCTACATCCTCTCCTCACTCTTTGGCGGCGCTGGCGCGGCCGCTGCCTGTATCGTCGGAGCCGGCGGCTTGTGGCTCGTCGCTCATCACCGCACCAAAGGCCTTGATGTGAGACCCGACCTTTCCGGCAACCTGATCCCGGCTGCGACGGCTGTGGCGGTTGTCACCTCGTTAACCCTTTTGAACCTTCAGCCGCTACCTGCGGCAGGGATCGCTGTCGCTATGCTTGCAACTGGAGTTTTTGCCGACCGGCGGTTGCCCGGCGCGATCAACGCATTGATTGAGGCCAAGTCTGCGACGTGACGCCGCGACCGGCAAAGACTTGCGCTGGTGTAGGATTTGCTTGACGAATTTACGATGTAGCTACACGGATCGATTGAATTCGGGGGATACCCATGGCGACAATATCAAGGACGGATAAAGGCAAACCGGACGCATCAGCGATCCTCTCAAAAGGCGCGTATTACATTCTCGACCGCTGCGCCTCGCACGATGAGGTTTACCCGGTCGTTTGCGAGGCGTTTTACGCAGGCGTTGCTGAGCTTGCGGGCGAAGACGCGGCAAAGCTTGTCCGCCGCGACGGCCTTTCGATGTTGCACAAACACTTCCCGACAGAAAAAGTTCTTCTGCTCGAAGAGTATGTTCGCACTGCGTTGAAGGAAACGCTGCTCGACTGGAGCTACCGCGTCGGCTCGGAGGATCTGGGTCTGCCGCATCCGTTCTATGTCGATCATCTGATCGTCATTCGTATTCACTTCCCGTTTGAGGTTGCGAAGAAAGCAAAATCGGCCGAGCGCCCGGACGCTGCCCGCGCCGATTTTATGGATCATGCGGTTTCGGCGATCAGGAACCCGCGGATTATTCTCAATCAGGCGTCGCGCGCCATACGCCGGCCGCGCAAAAATTCAGCTTACGATCCCGATCAATTCCACGGCGCGCTTGCAAAGCCAGCGCGCTCGCACGGCGCCCATATCGACACATGGTACGGACATTCGTTCGACGGCATCAATTTGTGGTGGTCGATCGACGGCGTCCACGTCGACAACACGGTCATTCTCTATCCGGATATGTTCGCCCGTCCGGTCGATTTTGATCAAAAGAGCATGTACCTCTCGAAGGGTCAGCAAGTTTCCGAGCCCCATCAGGTCGATCTGAAACCGGGCGAGTTGTTGCTGTTCAACCCTGAAATGCTGCACTCGACGCAGGTGAACGTTTCTGAGACGACGCGCGTCGCGCTGACGACGAGGGTTAACCCGCACAAGCCGAAGTTCAACGACGAAGCGCCGTTCAATTTTGAGCACTGGCATAATTCCAGAGACATTGAGCGCAAGAAATACAAGGCTCTCGACGTATTCCCGGCCGGCAAGCATCGCGGCGAGCCTTCTTACGTCGCGCGCCCCCGTCTGGAGAGCCTCAAAACCAAAACAGTCGCCGTCGGCCGCCCTTCTACCGAAGGGCCGGCCTGTGCGCTCAGCGATCTCGCCCATGGCGTGAAAGTCGCGGTCGACTTCACGGATGCGAAGGTCATTTTGTGGCGCGACGAACAAGGCGGCGTCAAAGCCTATTCGCGACTTTGCCCTCATGTCGGCGTCGACCTTGTCGATGGTTGGCACGATGCAGATCACGTTCACTGCCCAGGGCACGGTTTGAAATTCGCGTGGGAAGACGGGCATTCAAGCTGCACCTCGTTCAAGCTGCGCGCTTACGGCGTTGAGGTGCGCGATGGCGACGTATATCTTGTGCGGCATCCCCGCGATGCGTCCGCTGGCGCTGAAGTGGCGGCGAGCGTGTGATGCATTCTGACCAAGCCGCCGTCGGCCCCTACAGCAGGCGGCTTCGTCAGCTCCATCTGGCGATCGCGACTTTGATATCGCTGCTCGCCTTTTCCGGGCTTATCTTTTATTTCCGCAAGTCGCTCGGTCTCGGAGACGCAAAAATAGCGTTGATGACGGCTCACTCAATAATTGGTTACGTTCTTATCGCTGCGGTCTGTTGGCGAATCTGGCTGGGAATCAAGGGACGCGAGCCGGACCGCTTCAATCAGGTGTTGACGGGGCCTCGAAATTTCAAAAAGCTTTTTGCGGGCGCAGATGGCGGTCGCAGCCGGTTTCGCTTCGCCGGCCGGTCGCCGCTAAGCCGTCTTATTGCGACCTTTCTTTATGCTGCGGTCATTTCCAACATCGGCACCGGGCTGATTTTCGCGGGCACGGATCTTTATTTCCCGCCCTTCGGCTCTTTTGTGCTTCAATATGTTACGCCGGAAGGCGAGACGCCTTCCGTTGAAGATGTCAGGGCTGGAAGGGTTGACGCGAAGCATTTGAGGCAGGTCCGCGCTTTCAAAAAGCCGTTTGGTAAGGTTCACTTCTATGGCGGCCTTTTCATTCTCTTTCTCGCGTCCGTTCATGCTGGCGGCGCTCTTGTGACTGAATGGTCGGCGCCCAGTGACAAAGCCGCTCGTGGGCGGGCGAGATTGATGCTGTTTGGTCCGGGGAACGCGAGATGAGCGCTATGAAAATAGCGCTTATCAATACCTTTTATCCTCCCTACAATTTTGGCGGCGATGGCGTTTATGTGCGCCGGTTCGCGCATGCGCTCGCGCGTCTTGGGTGCGACGTACGGGTGCTCCATGATGCTGAAACCTACAAAGCGCTGGCGCCCAAACCCCTTGGCGATCTGACTCCGCCTGAAGAGCCGCCCGGCGTTTCGGTAACGCGGCTTGAAAGCGAGCTTGGTCCGTTATCGACTTTGATCACGCATCAGACTGGCCGGCCGGTCGCCCATGCCGCTGCGCTGAAAGAATTCTTCAGCGAGTCATTCGACGTGACGCATTTTCATAATGTCTCCGCAGTTGGCGGGCCGGGTATATTGTCGATGGGGTCAGGCGTGCGGCTTTACACGGCGCACGAGCACTGGCTGGTATGTCCGACGCATATTTTGTGGCGGCATAACCGCGAACTTTGCGACCGGCGGGAATGCATTAAATGCCAGGCTGTCTATCGCCGCCCCCCCCAATTATGGCGCTATTCAGATTACTTGAAGCGCCAGACCGCTCACATTGACGCCTTCATCGCGCTAAGCCGGTCGAGCGCCGAGAACCATCGGCGCTTTGGATTTGAGCCGGAGATACGGGTGATGCCCTCGTTCTTGCCGGACGCGCACCCATCGACAACACGCATTCTATCGGAAAAACCCTTTGCGCTGTTCGTCGGGAGACTGGAAAAACTGAAAGGCCTGCAAGACGTCATTCCCGCGTTCAAAGCGCGGCCCAACCTCGATCTTCTCATCATCGGCGACGGCGAGTTTCGCGGTGAGCTGGAGACGCTGGCCGGCGGCGCGCCCAACATCCGCTTTCTCGGAAAGCGCTCACCCGAAGCGCTGGAAGACTATTATCGGGGCGCCGCGGCCGTTATTTTGCCCTCGGTTTGCTATGAAGTATTTCCTCTTGTGGCGCTGGAAGCCTTCCGAGCCGGCGCGCCGATCGTTGCGCGAAATATCGGTCCCTTTCCGGAGATTGCCGAGATCAGCGGCGCCGGCATTTTGTTCGACCGGCCGGAGGAGGCGGCGTCGGCGGTTGAACGGCTCGCGGCCGATCCAAAGCTCCGACAGGAAATGGGCGCGCAAGGCCGCCGCGCTTTTGAGACCCATTGGAGCGAAAGGGTGGCGCTCAGCGCCTATTTTAACCTTATCGCAGAGATCGCCGCCCGGAAGGGCGCGCGGAATACCGTGGAAATGGCCGATTTGCTCGCTTCAAAGCTGGCGAATTCGCATTAGAATGGCACAGCGCTTGCTGATCAGCAGGGCTAATGACGAGGAGAGAGCGGCATGAATGTCGGACACAAGATCGAAGCAGGTAATGCCGGCTGGAATTTTGGCGGCGAGGTCGCTGAAACCTTCGTAGACCATATCCGGCAATCGGTGCCGATGTACACCGAAGGCCATGACCTCGTCTGCCAATTCAGCGATTATTTCGTCTCTAATCAGTCGACCTGCTATGAAATCGGCGTTTCGACCGGCGAATTGCTCCGCAAGCTCGCGACGCATAACAGCGGCAAGCCGAACGCTCGCTGGATCGGGATCGACACCGAAAAGCCGATGATCGAGAAAGCGAAGAAGCACTGCGCGGGGGTCGAGAATATCGAGCTTTATGTGGACGACGTCCGGAATTTCGATCTGGAGCCTGCGGACTTCATTGTCTCCTATTACACCATGCAATTCACGCCGCCGCGTCATCGGCAGGCGATCTTCGACAAAATTTATAACTCCCTGAACTGGGGCGGCGCCTTCATCATGTTCGAGAAGGTCCGCGGACCCGATGCGCGGTTCCAGGATATCTGCGCGTCGCTCTATAATGATTTCAAGGTGCGTCAGGGGTTCTCGCCCGACGAAATTCTCTCCAAGACGCGCAGCCTCAAGGGCGTGCTTGAGCCTTTCTCCACTGAAGGAAACATCGGCCTGATGCGCCGCGCCGGGTTTACGGACATGATGTCGATTTGCAAATACATCTGTTTTGAAGGCTTCCTGGCGATCAAATAAAAATTTCCCCGAAAGTAAGTATCGTGACCGGCGAAGGCAGATCAGTGGACGGCCAAACGTTGAAGATCAGCGTTATCATGCCCGCGTATAACGCGGCGCATTATCTTGAAATTTCACTGCCGCCGTTGATTGCGATGCGCGAACGCGGCGAGATTGAAGAAGTCCTTGTCGTTGACGATTGCTCACCCGATCCCTCGAACATCAAGGTCGCTGAAAAATTGGGCGCGACCGTCATCCGGATGCAAAAAAATGGCGGCCCCGGCGCTGCGAGAAACTACGCCGCCACGCTCGCCAAAGGCGACATACTCTGGCTGGTGGATGCGGACGTTGTCGCCCATGAAACCGGCGCCGGCGTTCTGAGGCGATCCTTTGTCAGCGATGAGATAGCGGCGGTCTTCGGCTCCTATGATCGCAACCCGCCGGCTGAAAATTTCGCGTCACAGTACAAAAACCTTGTGCATCGCTATTATCATCAACGCGGACGCGAAGATTCTGACACATTCTGGTCTGGGTGCGGGGCGATACGGCGGTCGGTGTATGGCGATCTCGGCGGCTTTGATGGTGCTAAATATGGCAGGCCATCGATCGAAGATATCGAATTTGGCCATCGCATGCGTGCGGCCGGGTGGAAAATCAGGCTCGCTCACGATCTCCTAGGTACGCATCTCAAGCGCTGGGCGCTTGCTGAAGTCGTTCGGACCGATATTTTTCAGCGGGCGGTGCCTTGGTCGCACCTGATCCTATCTGGTCGCGGCATGAATAACGATCTGAATGTGTCGGGCGGAGAGCGTATCAAGGCTGGCGTCGCCCTGATGTGGTGGCTCGTCTTATTCGCCTGTCTCGTTCCCGCTTTTTGGCCGGCGGCGCCCGGGATGTTTGTCGCGCTGTCCGGCTTGGTCGGATTTTTGAACCGGGATCTCCTCGGATTTTTTAAAGGCAATCGCGGTGTGTGGTTCGCGGCGAGAGCCGCCGTTTATCACCAGCTCTATTATGTCTACAGTTCCACGACCTTTGTGATTTGCGCGCTTACCTATCATTTGGGTGGCAAGAAAGAAGTCATCGTCAGGCGCATCGATCAAAAGAAGGCTGCGGCATAGCGCCAATCGCAGGCTCGCCTCGAAACCTACGCGCTTTTGAATTTCCGCGATTCAGGTTATGCGAGCCGGCGATGACCCTCTCGCACGATCAACCAAGTTTACCGCTCGCGTCTCGCGATGTCGGCCCCGATGGGCGATCCTCGGTCAGTTCTAAACTACCCGTCGCTTTTTTAGTCGTTGCTGCGATATTTGTCGCCAGTGTCGCCTTTTATTGGCACGGATTTGGGCCGATGGGCGACGCTGAGCGTTATGTCGCGGCGGCATTGAACTGGCGGGATAATGGTCCATTTCTCGGCGAGACGCATTGGGCGCTTCGACACTTATTTGTCCTGCCGATGGCGACGATTTTCGCCTTGTTTGGTTCAAGCGAGTTCGCAGCGACAGTTCCCAATATACTTTATGCAGCGGGACTCGTCGGGATCACCTTCGTTTTCGGCCGCAAATATCTTGGCGCCCGCGAGGGAACGATTGCCGCGATTTTGATTGCGACCTCTGCCTTCTTCGTTTCAAGGCCAATGCAAATCGGCGTTTATGGCGCGGAGATATTTTTCGCCGCGCTAGCTTCCTGGCTATATGTCGCCGCGCAGTATGAGCGTCGCCGCATTGCCTATCTGGTCACGGCGGGCGCTGTTGCCGGGCTGGCCTGGACCATTCGGGAGCAGACGCTTTCTTTGGTCGTCGCTTTTGGACTGTTGAGCCTTTTGGGCCGGCGTCAGGTTGTCTTTTCCCTTTTTGCGATCGGTATCGGTTTCGGCTCGGTGTTGCTTGCTGAATGGCTCCTATATGGATTTACTGCAGGGGATCCATTTTACCGTTACCGTATTGATCTTCACCATCGGTCAACCGGCTGGGCGACGCTTGATTCGTCAAAAGACACTTGGTTTGCGAAATTGACGCGCCCTTTTAAAGACCTTTCGACAGATCCTGCGACGACGCCCGTATTTTTGATCGCCGTTGCCAGCGCAGCTTTGCTGGCGCGGGGATGGCGCCGCGTGCTTGTTGCAAAGCGATCGACCCTCGCGATATTTGCGGTCATTTCTGCAGTCGCAGCGATCATTTCGGCTTACGCGTTCGATCTCGCTTTGCCGCGCTACTACCCGATCCTCCCGTATTTTATTTGCCTGCTCCTCAGCGTCGCGATCGTTGCCCTCGGTCAAAGATTTGGGAAGCCGGTTGCGGTCCTTGTTGTGACCCTTGCAATGTTTGCGAATGCGGCAGGAGATGATTTCGGCAATTACAACGAATATGCCGAGGCGCGCGCGCTTGCACGGTATGCGCTGACGAGCGACGAGCCGATCTACACCGACCCGCTGACCGCAAGCAGGACGAGATATCTGTTGCGATTAGCGGACGTGCCGCGCGAACGGATTTCTGCGCTCATCCGAAGTGAGGAAGACTATCCTATAGGCGCGCTGTACTTCAAGGCGAGCCCTGTTTCGGCGCGTTTGGGCTTCTGGTGCGCGATTGAACGCCTCGAAGTGAGGCCCGACAATTGGACCCACAGCGCCATCCGGTTTTTAAAAATCGATGAAGCGCTGGGCGGTTCAATAGCGCGCATAGCGGCGAAGCCAAGCCCCGTTGAGTTTGTTCGTGTTCTGCCGCAAGCGGGAGCAGATGATCCCAAATCCGGGAAGGCGTGTCTTGCTCCTTAGATCGCCGGGCTTGCGTTTTTTTAAAACGTCTGATGAGCCCGCTTGTTGATCTGGCGCTCCTTCATGCGTGTACGTGTGCGCTGCTTTCGAGCCCGGCGCACTGAATGCCAAAAAGGCGCTGCTGTCGCAGCGCCTTTGTTGAGTGGCTAAACTTTTTAGAAGGGTTCGGCGATCTCGGCTCAGTATTACGCCGCAGCGCTTGACCGAGCCTTCTCACGTTCCGCCTTGATCTCGCCGGCTTCTGCTTTTTCGGAGACTTTGAAGTCTTCGTGGTACGACCGCTCGACATTGACGTTCCAGATGTCGTGCGTTTCGCCGAGGACATTGCGCGCGGCGAGCATCGCAGTCAGCATCGAGTGATCCTGATTGTTGTAGCGGTGCATGCCGTTGCGGCCGACGGTTTGGAAATTCTCGAGCTCCATGATCCATGTCTGGACGGTGTCGAGCGCTTCGCGGTACTCGCCGTCATAGACGGGATAAGCCTTCGGCTGACGAATGACTGTGCCGTCCACGACGTTCGATTGCTTGGCGAGGCCGAGAAATTCAAGTTCGCGCGACGCCTGTTTAATCAGATCGGCGTCAGCGCTCGCCCAAAGCCCGTCGCCTTCATGGCAGAAGAATTCCATGCCGATCGACGCTTTATCGGGATCTGGCACCATGTCAGGCGACCACGACCGGAAATTCTGGATGCGGCCGACCTGGACTTCCGGCGAGTGGATGTAAATCCAGTTGTCCGGAAACGGATCCGGATGGTCGAGGATCAGCGTCACAATCAGGAAGTCGCGGTATTTCAGTCGTTCAGCAGCGCGCACGACATGCGGCGGCGGCGGCGGATCAAAGGCCTGGATCAAATCCTTGATCGCCATCGAGTTGATGAAGTGATCTGCGCGGACGCGATAATTGCGTTGTTTGGCGCCTGAGTAATCGACAACTTCTATCGCTTCGACGCGATTGCCGTTGCGAATGACGCGGGTGACGGCATTTTGCATCCGCACTTCGCCGCCTTGAGCGCGCACCTTGTCGCGGAAGCGATGCCACATCTGTCCCGGCCCGAGGCGCGGGTATTCAAATTCCTCAATCAGGCTCGTTGTGTCGTTTGCGCCGGTGAGGGCGTTCAAAACGGCTTTGGTCAGCGACAAATTCTTGATGCGTTGCGCCGCCCAGTCCGCTCTGATTTCGGTGCAGGGAATTCCCCAGACTTTTTCAGTGTATGACTTGAAGAAATGCTGGAACAACCGACGACCAAATCGATTGGTGATCCACTGTTCGAAGTTTTCTTCTTCTTTGAACGGGCTCACCTGCCACTTGAAATAGCTGAGCATGATTTGCATCGCTTCAACCGGCCCCATATTCGAGAGCGCGTTGAAGATTTTCAGCGGATAGTCGTAATATTTGCCGCGATAATAGATGCGGCTCATGCGCGGACGCAGGACGAAATCTTCGCCGCCGACTTCATGCCAGAGCGCCTCGACTTCCTTCACTTTGGTGAAGAAGCGATGGCCGCCGATGTCGAACCGGAACCCTTTATAGCTTTCCGTGCGCGCGATGCCGCCGACGTCGTCAGAAGCTTCGAACACAACAGGCTTGTGGCCTGAATTGCTGCGTTTTTGCAGTTCGTAAGCAGCGGTCAACCCGGCAGGCCCGCCGCCGATGACAGCGACGGAATTAACTCCGGCGTCTTCGACGGGCAAGATACTGGCGGTGGAACTCGTGTTGGTCATTTGCTTCCTGAAAGGGTTGACCGGCGCGATCCGGTCATTGGCGGCTGTTTCTTCAATTCGCTGAACGGAAGCAGCCTTTTCTGGCGCTCCCGAGAGCTTGGCTACGAACCAGTCGATGGTCCTGTCGAGACCGTCGAGCAGGGGGGTTGAAGGAAGCCAGGCAAGTTCCCTTTCGGCTTTGCTGATATTGGGTCGACGGATTTTCGGGTCATCGGCCGGCAGGTCCCTCAAAACGATGTCCGAAGAAGATGCCGTACGATCCTTAATTATTCTTGCAAGCTCCAGGACCGTGTGTTCGACGGGGTTGCCGAGATTGACCGGCCCGATACGACCGCCTTCGGCGTTCATCAGGCGAATCAGCCCTTCGACAAGATCGTCGATGTAGCAAAATGAACGGGTCTGACTGCCGGCACCGTAAACCGTAATCGACTTATTCGTTAACGCCTGCGCAAGAAAATTTGGAATGCAGCGCCCGTCTTCGGGGCTCATGCGGGGGCCATAGGTGTTGAAAATGCGCGCGACGCGGATCTCGACTTCGTACTGCCGATGATAGTCGTAAAAAAGCGTCTCCGCCGCGCGCTTGCCTTCGTCATAGCAAGCTCTCGGTCCGGAGCAGTTGACGAGGCCGACATACTCTTCAGGCTGAGGATGAATATCGGGATCGCCATAAACTTCGCTGGTCGACGCCTGAAGGACGCGAGCGCCCATTTTCCGGGCGTATTCGAGCACATTCAGCGCGCCGAGGACGTTCGTTTTCATCGTGCCGATCGCATCCCGCTGGTATTGGGGCGGGGAGGCGGGGCAGGCCATATTGAAAATCTGGTCGAATTCGCCGTCGGGAAGCTTTTCCCGAATATCGCCGAGCACGAAATTAAAGCGCGGCGACTTCATCGCCTCGCTGAGGTTGCTCTTGAACCCGGTGTCAAGATTATCAAAGCATGTGACGCTATGACCCTGCGCCAGCAGGCGGTCAACGAGGTGTGACCCGATGAATCCGGCGCCGCCGGTAACCAGGATACGCAAGCTATTTTGCACTCGAACCCCCAGACTGATTCTTTCCTGGACCTGACAACTGCAAATCCTGGACCGAACCCGTACGCCCCTTCGCAGACGCACAAACAACCTTTACAGATAGTTAACCCGCCTGACCATCCGCCCGCCGGTTGTATCGGGTGGGAGCTTTATCTCCAGAAAAGGGAGAAGTGGGGGCTGAACGCCTTAAAATCGCCGATTGCCGGGGCGGCCAAGGTGTGGTTTGGGTCGGCCGATGGGCAATGGCGCGGCAACTGGCGAGCTGATTCGAAATGAGGCGTGGCGCTTTTGCGTCGCCCCCCTGATGGATGGCACTGACCGCCACTGCCGGTTTTTCCACAGGCAGCTGAGCCGGCGCGCCCGGCTTTATTCCGAGATGATCGTCGCTGAGGCGGCCGTGCGGGGTGACCGCTTGAGGCTTCTCGGATTTGACCCGGTGGAGCAGCCGGTGGCGCTTCAGCTTGGCGGGTCGGACCCTAAGCTCCTTGGCGAGGCCGCAAGGATCGGCGAGGACTTCGGATATGGCGAGATCAATCTGAATGTCGGCTGTCCTTCTGACAGGGTCCAATCGGGAACGTTTGGCGCGTGCCTGATGAAGACGCCCCAGCTTGTGGCGGACTGTATAGGCGCAATGCGGGCGAAGGTTGTGATCCCGGTCACAGTAAAATGCCGGATCGGCGTTGACGATCAAGATCCCGAAGAAAGCCTGTTCACCTTGGTCGATGCGGTCGCGGTCGCCGGCGGCGGCGTTTTCATCGTCCACGCGCGCAAAGCCTGGCTTCAGGGGCTCAGCCCGAAAGAGAACAGAGAACTCCCCCCGCTCGATTACGCACTCGTCCGCAAGCTGAAGATCGAGCGGCCGAAGCTGACGATCATCGTCAATGGCGGCATCGAAACGATCAACGCAGCGGCCGAACATCTCAACGCTTTTGACGGCGTGATGCTCGGCAGAGCCGCCTATGGCGAGCCGGCAATACTCGCCGGCGTCGATCAGGCCATATTCGGAGACGAGAGCCCGGCGCCCGCTCTCGATGACGTCGTCATCAAAATGTCAGTCTATGTAAAAGAACAGGCGATGTCTGGGACCTCGCCCCATCATATCGTTCGTCACATGCTTGGCCTCTTTCATGGCCGTCCGGGCGCGAGGGCGTGGCGCCGCATGCTGTCCGAAAAGGGCGCTGCAACGCCCGCCGATATCCTCGATCGCGCGAGCGACGCCCTTCGCTTCAAGGCGCCGGAATTTGTCTGAGATTTTCGATCCTCTCTACATGCTGGCGGTTATTGCAGCCGGCGTCGCCGCAGGGTTTGCGGGCGGGCTCTTCGGGATTGGCGGCGGCGTCGTCACCGTGCCGGTCCTTTATGCGCTTTTCCGCACGGTAGGGGCGAGCGATGATTCAGCCCTTAAAACGGCGATCGGAACGTCGCTCGCCGTTATCGTCGTCACGTCCTTGCGCGCGCTTGGCGAGCATCGGCGCTCCGGCGCGGTTGACGCCGATATTTTGAGATCATGGTCGCCCTGGATCGCTCTTGGGTCCGCGTCGGCGGGATTTTTGTCGCGGCAGATCCCGGTTGAAGCGCTGGCGTCGGTGTTCGCAGGCGGCGCGCTGTTCATCGCCGGCCAGCGGCTCTTCGTCCTCAAACGGAGCGACGAAAAGCGCATGGATCTGTCGCACAAGGCGATCCACATTCCGGTCGGCATCGGGACGGGATTGTTTTCAGGACTGATGGGCCTTGGCGGGGGCGCCGTCGGCGTCATGGTGATGCGGTGGGCGGGGCGGTCGATCCATCAGGCGGTGGCGACGGCGTCGGGCTTTGGCGTTGCAGTCGCGGTTCCAGGCGTCATCGGATTTCTGATCGCGGGACTGAATGTCGAAGGGCGCCCGCCGGCGTCGTTGGGGTTTGTCGAAATTCCCGCCTTCATTGCGATGGCGATTGCCGGCGCCGTCGCCGCGCCGCTGGGCGCTAAGCTCGCGCACAAGGTGAAGGGCGATCTCTTGTCGATGCTGTTCGGTCTTTATATCGCCGTCGCAGCGACCGGGCTCATCCTTGACGTATTCAGCTGATTTCTACTGCACGCGCTGCACAGCGAAACCTCTTTTGCGCAGCATATCGACGACGCCGCCGTCGCCGATCAAATGGGCGGCGCCGACCGCGATGAAATAATCCTCATCGCCCGCCATCATCCCGGTGATTTCTTTCACCCAGTTTTCGTTCCGATCTTTAATCAGTATACGGTATGAATCCGGCGATGTCTCGCGCATCTCCTTCAGCGTCTCTTTTTCGAGGGCCTTGATGTCGCCGGTCGTCCACGCGTTTAGAACGCGCGCCGCGTAGCCGTCGAAATCTTCGTATTCGGCGAGGGAGGTGTCGAAATCCGCAAGAATTTCCGCCTCATCAAGGCTCGCGAGCGCGCGTATCTGAAATTCAGCAGATTCAAGATGCGCGATCCTGTCGCCCTCAGCTTCTGCGTTCGCCAGCACGGTTTCTTCTGCGCCGTTTTTCGCGTCAAAGCCCTCGTTTTGCATGATCGCGACGGAGAGCGAGATCATCGCGAGCCATGGCTTCATCGGCTCGAACGCGGACATCGATAGGCCGTAGCGCGACGCAACGGCCGAAAAACGCACCGCGCGCACCGGACCTAGAAGCCCCGTCAAGGTGACGCCCGGCGGATTGAACCCAAGTTCGGTGACGAGCGCCGAGAGTGTCCGTTGCGCCTCCTCGCTTGTCGTATCGACTTCGGTCAAAGTGACGGGAGTTTCTTTCATCGCCGTATCGAAGGCCGGCGTCGTCCATTTCGTTCCCGCCGGGAGAATATGAAACGTGCCAAAGAGATAAATCGTCGAATCGGCGTCGGTGACGGCCCACATTGCGGGGCCTTTTTCGGCGCGCGCGCTTTCCGAAGAGGGCGGCGGCGGCGCGTCGGCGGCGCCCGCTTTTCGGTCGCAGGCGGACAATAGAAAAAGTCCCACCGTCGCAAGGAGCATCGTCGAGACGCCCCGCCGGTTCGTGTTTCGTTGTCGCCCGCTCATCCGGGCTAAGCCCTTGATCTTGACGCCATTGATCGCCGCACACTCTCTCTCACCCCCGTTCATTCCCGCGAAAGCGGCAATCAAGGGGGGCGTCAAAGCGTCGATTCCCGCTTTCGCGGGAATGAGCGGGGATCTGGAGGTCTTTATCATCGCGCTCAAATCTTCTGGTTATAGGCGCCGACTTCAGGGTGCGCGCGCAGCACCGCGTCAAGCTCGTTGAACATGGCGCGCATGTTCGCCTCCGATGTCGGGCTTTCGACGACGACGACAAGCTCCGGCTTGTTCGACGACGCGCGGATCAATCCCCAGGTGCCGTCTTGCGCCGTGATGCGCACGCCGTTGACGGTGACGACGTCGCGAATAGTCTGGCCGATGATCTTGCCGCCGTCTTTGGCGAGCTGTTCGATCGTTCTCACCACTTTGTCGACGACGCCGTATTTTGTCTCATCGGAGCATTTTGGCGACATTGTCGGCGACTGCCACGTCTTGGGGAGAGATTTCCTCAGATCCGAGAGTTTTTGGCCAGGCGCGCGGTCGAGCATCTGGAGAAGTGCGGTTGCAGCGACGAGCCCGTCGTCATAGCCGCGCCCGATCGGTTTGTTGAAGAAGAAGTGGCCGGATTTTTCAAACCCCGCGAGCGCGCCAAGTTCATGGCTCTTGCGTTTGATGTAGGAATGGCCGGTTTTCCAGTAGATCGTCTTCGCGCCGTGCTTTTGCAAGATGGGGTCGGTGACGAACAAGCCGGTCGATTTCACGTCGACGACGAACTGCGCGTCTTTATGCAGCGCCGAGAGATCGCGCGCGATCAGAACGCCGATCTTGTCGGCGAAAATTTCCTCGCCCTCGTCATCGACGACGCCGCAGCGATCGCCGTCGCCGTCAAAGCCGAGCGCGAGATCGGCGCCGTGTTCCCTGACCGCCGCTTGCATCGCGTGCAGCATTTCAAGATCTTCCGGGTTCGGATTATATTTCGGAAAAGAATGGTCCAGCTCCGCGTCCATCGGAATGACTTCGACGCCAAGCCGCGCGAGGGCCTCCGGCGCATAGGCGCCGGCTGTGCCGTTGCCGCAGGCCGCGACGATTTTCAATTTGCGCTTGATCTTGCCGGACCTCGCGATGTCGTCGATGTATTTTTCGCGAAGGCCCGGAACCCATTTATAAGCGCCGCCGGGCGCCGCGCGCCCTTCGCCGTTGAGGACGATGTCCTTAAGCCGCCCCATCTCGTCAGGCCCGAAGGTCAGCGGGCGGTCATAGCCCATCTTGACGCCGGTCCAGCCGTTTTCATTGTGGCTCGCCGTCACCATCGCGA
>JBBTJH010000290.1:0-8847 GCA_038059555.1 Pseudomonadota bacterium
GATGCAGAAGACTTTCGGGCGAGCCATGCGCGCGACGTTACGCGCGATCGTTTGCGCGAAGATTAACGAGGCGTGAAAAATTTCACCCGCCAAAGAGCGGCAGCTTCTCGGCCGCGAAGGCGCCCTCGATTTCAAGAAGGCGTCGCTTCGTGTCGGCGCCGCCGGGCGCTGAAAAGCCGCCCATCCTGCCGCCTGCGGCCGTCACCCGGTGGCAAGGGATGATGATCGGGAAGGGATTGGCGCCGAGCGCCGCGCCGACCGCGCGCGAGGCCGCCTTGTCGCCAAGCGCCTCCGCGATCGCGCCATAGGTCGTCGTCTCGCCCGCCGGCGTTTTGAGGAGAATGTCATAGACGCGATTGGCGAAGGGCTCGATGGCGCTGCGGTCGAGCGGAATGTCGTCAAACGCGACGCTCTCGCCCGCGCAAAGTCGGACGATCTTTTCAATCGCGCGCCGCGCAAAAGGCGGCGGCGCTTCTTCCGTCGCGGACGGCGATCTGCGTTTCACCGCAGCGCGCGTCGCCGCGTCCTCGGCGGAGGGCAGCAAAACGCCGGTCAACGCCTCGCCCCGCCACAGGACGGCGCAGCGCCCGATGGCGGTATCGAAAAGATGAAAACGCGTTTCCTGCATGCGGGGAGCATAACGCGTTCAAGGCGGCGCGACACCCGGAAATTGCGGGTTGGTGAAGATCGTCCGCTCCCCCGTTTCTATAACGGGGGAGCAAAAGCAAATGCCTCAAAACGGAAAAATAATGTCGTAAAGCTGCTGGCCGTACCGCGCCTGCTGCACGTCGGTCAGCTGGCCGCGCCCGCCATAGGAAATCCGGGCTTCGGCGATCTGCGTGTGATGGATGCGGTTGGCGTTCGAAATGTCTTCCGGGCGAATGACGCCGGTGACGGTCAGCTCGCGCACTTCGTTGTTCACCCTGACTTCCTGTTTGCCCGCAACGACGAGATTGCCGTTCGGCAAAACGTCCGTGACGATGGCGGCGACGGTGAGCTTAACATCTTCGCGCCGGTCGACGCTGCCCTCGCCCCTGACCGTCGACCCGGAGGAGAGATCGATGAGCTGCGCCGGATTGGCGCCGTTCGGGAGAAGATCGGTCAGCGTCTGTTCAAAGCCGCCGAACGCCGGGATTTCGGCCGTCTCGCCATTGTCGCGGCGGCGCTCGGTCGTGTTGTTGAGCCGCGCCTTGTCGTTGATGTCGATGACGACGGTCACGATGTCGCCGAGCCGGCGCGCGCGCTGGTCCTTGAAGAAGGAGCGCGATCCGGCCTTCCACAGCGAATTGGCGTTGGCGACTTCCGCCGACGCGGCCGGCATCGGCATTGCAACCGCGCGCCCGCCGTAAAGATGCGAGGGATCTTCGGTCGGCGAGAGATCGGGCGCTCTGCCGATATTTTTGATGCGGCCGCCGACGGCGCAGCCATTAGAGGCGGCGATGGCGATGACTAGAAGGGTGATGCCAGCGAGGTTTTTCATTGTTGTCCCGGGGTGAGCGACGCGAGGGTTGAACGGCCAGCGAACGGCGCTCTGGCGAGATTGACGCCCGCGACGACCGCTTTGATTTCGAGATTGCTGTTGATGTTGCGAAAGCCGACAAGATCGCCGGCGCCGCCGTTTTCAAGCGCGACTGCGTTCTGCGTAAGGCGAATTCCCGGCGCTTCGAGAACGATCGTCGCGGTCGCGCCGCGCTTGATCAATATCGGCGCCGTCAGATCCGCCTTTCGGAGCGGCGTGCTGGCGGCGAGCGGGCGGCGGGCGATTTTGCCGATCATCGCGTCGGCGTCAGTGACGTATTGCGCAGCTTGCGCCTCCGCGACCTCGATCCAGTCGATGTCGCTCTCATTGATCGTCTCATTGCGGTCGATCGCGCGCACGAGAACCGGAACGAGCGCCGACGCAGCCGCAACGCCAGTAATGGCGTCGGGCGGCGTTCCCGCGACGCGGGCGAGAAAGCGGCCGGTCGCCGGATTGAAACTGATGCTGTCAATGACAATCGCTCCGTCGGCGCCGGCCGTCACTAGCGTATCGGGCGCTGCGAGCGTCACTTTGATGTTTTGCGAAGCGCCATGCGCGATCAGCGCGGCGCGGATTTCCGCGATGTGGGCGGCGGCGCGCGTTTGCCCCGCCTCTTCGGCGCGGACCGGCGATATCGCGAGCTGCAACAGCCACATCGCCATGGCGACGTAAGCGATCAGGCCTGAAGGACGGAATGTTTTCATCTAACGGCCCCTATCGGCGAAGATTGGCGTTGGTCTGCAGCATCTGGTCGGAGGTCTCGATGACGCGCGCATTCATTTCGTAAGCGCGCTGCGCGGCGATCAGGGTCGTGATCTCCTGCACCGGATCGACATTGGCGTTTTCAAGATAGCCCTGCAGCAGCTGGCCGAATCCCGGATCGCCCGGATTGCCGATCACCGGCTCGCCGGAGGCGGACGTCTCGAGCAGCAAATTGTCGCCGATCGCTTCAAGCCCGCTTTCGTTGAAAAAGACCGCGAGATCGAGG
This sequence comes from Pseudomonadota bacterium, assembly GCA_038059555.1. Taxonomy (GTDB): domain Bacteria; phylum Pseudomonadota; class Alphaproteobacteria; order Caulobacterales; family Parvularculaceae; genus Amphiplicatus. The sequence goes on from JBBTJH010000290.1 coordinate 2,508, forward strand.
CGGCCGATTTCGCGCAAATTCTGGTCTCCGGCGACGCGCGCCTCGACAACGCCGTCCTTTGAAATCGACACATCGACGACATCTTCAGGAAGCGTGACGCCCGGCAGGACTTCATACCCGTCCTCGGTGACGACGCGCCCGTCCGACGACACCGCGAAATTGCCGGCGCGCGTGTAGGCTTCCCGCCCATCCGGAAGCTCGACGCGGAAATAGCCCCGGCCCGACACGGCGAGATCGAAATCATTGCCGGTCGAGGTGACGGCGCCTTGCTCGGTGATGCGATAGACCGAGCCCGTCTTGACGCCGGCGCCGATCTGGATGCCGTTTGGAACGGTGGTGCCGGTCGCTGACGACAGCGCGCCCGCGCGCTCGATCGTCTGATAGAGAAGATCTTGAAACTCCGCGCGCTGACGCTTGTAGCCGACAGTGTTGAGGTTTGCGATGTTGTTCGAGATAACCTCGACATTGCGCTGCTGCGCGAGCATGCCGGTTGCGGCGATTGAGAGAGATTGCATGGTGCGGCTCCTGCCTAATTCGTTCGGCCAAGCGTTTCGATCGCCTGGCGTTCAAGGTCGTTTGCGGTTTCAGTGAGGCGCGCGGCCTGTTCATAGGCGCGCATGACCTCGATCATGTCGGTCATCGCGGCGACCGGGTTGACGTTGGAGCTTTCAAAAAACCCCTGACGGACGCGGGGAGTGACGGCGGCCGTCGGCTCGCTGTTCGCAGCAAAGAGATTATCGCCGGATTTGCGGAGCTGCCGGAGGTCGTCGAATTTGTAGACGCCAAGCTGAGCGATCGGCGTCGCATTTTGTTGGAGCTCGCCGTCGGGCGTCGCCAACACGGGGCCGGCTTCCGGGTCGACGAGAATAGGCGAGCCGCCGGCGTCCAGCACCTGCGCGCCGGAGCGGTTCACCAGCTCTCCATAGGCGTTGACGCTGAACCGTCCGTCGCGCGTGTAGCGCACGCCAGACGCGGTTTCGACGCCGAAGAACCCGTCGCCGTCAATTGCGAAATCGAGATCGCGGTAGCTCTGCTCGAGCCCGCCGGCGCTGAAATCGGTATAGGTGTCGGGATCGACGACGAGCGAGACTATGGGATCGCCGGTGGATCGCGCGTCAATCGCGGCGAGATATTCGCGAAACGCGACGTGATCGGCTTTAAAGCCTGAGGTCGTCTGGTTGGCGACATTATTGGCCGTTGTGTCGAGCGCGCGCGCCAGCACGATCTGCTTTGAGAGGCCGGCGGTGATGGCGTTTTCCATCGATTAATCTTCCGTTAACGGATAAAGTGCGTCCCCTCATCAGTGGCAATCCGCATGCCATAGGAAATCTCACGCTTTTCAATAGGTTAGAAAACGACGCCCGGCGCCGGCGGAAAAAATTGCCGGGCAAGAAGCGCCTTTCTAACGCTCCTTTAACCGTGTTTTCCGACAAAGGAGGGTGAAGGAGCGCTTATGCGTCGCGAGGAGATGACGACATCCGCTAAAATTGACGGCTTATCGCCGGCGGGGCCGCGCAAGCGTGTGCGGACGCCCGGCAAGCACATCGTGCTGTTCACTCTCGCGGTGACCTTCATGCTGGCGCTCTCGACGACGGCGTTGCAGTCGGGAAAAGTGAAGCTTCCCTCTTATGACATTCAGGCGATCGGCGACGCCGGCGCCATTCTTTATTCGCCGAGCGAGGAATTCCTTATCGATCTCTCGCCCGATGCGACAGGGCGATCCGGATATTTGAAGCTGACCGCGAAACTCGTCGCCAAAGACCGCGCAGCGCTCACCGAAATCAAGGACAAAGAGCCGATGATCCGCGAGCGCGTCACGTTTTTCTTGCGCGAGATGTCGGCTGAAGACTTTGCGGGGAGCGAAGCGATGGCGCGGCTGAAGGGTGAAATCCTGAAACGCGCCAGCCTTCCGCTTTCCGAAGGCGCCGCCTCCGACATCGTCATCGAAGATATCGTCATTCAGTAGGAGAGTGCGTTGGACGAAAAACAATTAGAGACCGGACAAGATGAAGTCGTCTGGAACGAGGCCTCGCCCTTGTCCGACCTTCTGGGGTTCGATCTCGGCGCCGAAGAAGGGCAGGATCGCTCCGGCCTTAAAGCGCTGATCAATTCAGCGCTTGTCTCGCACCGGCGCTTGCCGATGCTCGATGTCATCTTCGATCGCGCGGCGCGGCTGATGTCGACGAGCCTTCGCCAGCTTACCAATGAAAACGTAGAAGTGACGCTCGACAACGTCTCCTCGACCCGTTTTGGCGATTTCATTCAAGAGCAACCCCAATCGGGCGTTATCGGCGTCCTCCATTCCAAAGCGTTCGACGGCTACGCGCTGGTCGCGGCCGACGGCGCGCTTGTGCACAGCGTCGTCGATTTGCTGCTCGGCGGGCGGCGCGGGTCGAGTGCGGGGCTCGACGCGCGCTCGCTGACCGCGATTGAGCTGGGGCTCGCGAGCCGCATGCTTTCGATGCTGACCGAAGATTTCGATGAAGCGTTTTCGGCGGTGAAGCCGCCGGAATTTACGCTCGACCGGATTGAAACGACGCCGAGATTTGCAGCGATCGCGCAGGACGCGAGCGTTTGCGCGCTGGCAAAGTTCAAAGTGCGGATCGACGATTTCACCGCGAAGGCGACGATATTGGCGCCGCATGCGATGATCGAACCGGTGCGCGAATTATTGCTCCGCGATTTCATCGGCGAATCGGGCGCGGCCGACGAACAGTGGAAACGCCAATTCAACAAGGGCGTTTCATCGGCAGGCGTCGATCTGAAAGCGGTCCTCGCAGATCGCATGATGACGGTCGGCGAGCTTGGCGCCTTGAAGCCCGGCGCTACTTTGACTTTTTCCTCCGCAGGCGACGCGCGCATCGAGCTGCGCGCCGGAAATTCGCCGGTGGCGCGCGGCCGCGTCGGGCGGCTTGGCGATATCATCGCGGTAAAACTCGACAGCGCCGTCAACAAAGACGCGCCAGTCAGCGACATTGAGGATGCGGCATGATCGCGGCGAACGCGCTTGATTTGATTGTTGTCGTCCTGCTGATCGCGGGCGGCGCCGGCGGCTATCTGATCAGCCGGCGGCTCCATCGCCTGATGGCGGCGCAAGAAGAATTGAAGTCCGCGCTGTCGTCCTTTGACGCGGCGACGTTGCGCGCGGACGCGGCGTTAAAGCGTCTAGAGGCGGGGGGGATCGCCAAGGGGTCGGAATTGAACTCGGCCGCAAAACGCGCCGAAGCGCTGATCGCCGAGCTTTCCGTCATGACTTCGGCGGGCGAGAGAATCGCCGACAGGATCGAAGGCGCGGTGAAGGATGTGCGCCAGCTTGGCGCCGCGCGCAAAACGCAGAGGGCCGCGTGAGAGACATATTCAGAACGCGCCAGATCCGGCTGACGCCCGTGTTGATGACAGCCGTCTTCGCGCTCGCGTCGCTCAAAGCGGCGGGGCTCTGGCTCAATTTTTCATCCGCCGGCGCTGAAGAAGCAATCCCGCCGGCGCCTGCGTCGTTCACCGAACGCGCAGTCGCCGCGAGCGTCACTTCCGAACGCCTTCTCGAACAACTCGCGGCGCGAAAAGACGAGCTTGACGCGCGCGAGGCCGATCTCGACACGCGCGAGAGCGTCCTTGAAGCGGCCGAGTTGCGGCTCGACGCATCGATCAAGGCGCTGCAACAGGAAAAAGAAGCGATCTCGCTCGCCGAGACCTCGCGCTCGAAAGCGCGATCGGGGGAAATCGGCCGACTCTCCGACGCTTATGAGAAGATGAAGGCGCGCGATGCTGCACGGGTTTTTGAAGTCCTCGACGAAGATATCCTGATCCCGGTCGCGGCCGGCATGCGCACGATATCTCTCGCGGCTGTGCTCGCAGAAATGGCGCCTGAAAAAGCCAAGGCGCTGACGGTTGAGCTCGCCAACCGCGAAGCGGCGACGCCGCCGGCGGCTGAGGTCAAACAGTGAGCAAAGCCGCCTTATTCGCTTCGTCATGCCTCTTTCTGGCGGCGAGCGCAGCGCTGGCTCAAGATCAAACGGGTGAGCGAGCGATCGACCGCGCGTCGATGATGCAAGCCTCCGCGCGTCTCGGATTCGACAAGGCGGAGGAGAACTATCTCGCGGCCGCTTCCGCAGGCGGCGCGCGCGCGACGCTTGAGCTTGCTGAATTTTACATGGCGAATGGCCTGTGGGCTGAAGCGTTGGCGCGCCTTAAAGACGATGCGACGCCGCGCGCGAGCCTCCTTGCCGCCGAATGCGAGTTACGGATGGGCCGCAATCGCGCGGCGGCCGCGCGCCTTGCCGCAAGAGCGCCGAATGACGCGATCGCGGTTATCGCATGGGCGCGCCTTGGCGCTTATGACGAGGCGCAAGCCGCACTCCTTCAGGGGCGCGCGCCCGATGCCTCGCGCAATTTAGCTGACGACTACGCGCTCGCTGCGGCGGAAACTTTCGCGGCGATGGGGGAGGCGGATAAAGCCTTCGCCGCGCTGTCGGACGTTGCCGGCGCTGACGCCGCGGTAGATTTCCTTACCGGAAAAATTAAAGCCGCGCGCGGGGACAAAGCGGGCGCCATCGCCGCCTACCGCCGCTCGGCCGCAAATGGCGAGGGCGAATGGCAGATGCGCGCGCGCCTCGCGCTCGCTATCGCTGCGGACGATGTCAGCGCGGTTGACGCCTTGTCGATGCAATGGCGGGGCGGCGCGTTTGAACGCGATCTTCAATTCGCGCTGGGGCTCATGCGGCTCTCTGGCGGCGATTTCGATCGCGGCTTTGCAGCGCTCGGACAAGTTGTCTATCTTTATCCGCAATCGCAAGCAGCGCTCGACGCGCAGGATCTGATCGCCGCGACGCTCCCTAAACTCTTCGCTGATGAAACGGGTCTACATCCCAAAGACGCCGCGCGCCTCTTTTTTGAAAATGTCGCCTTTGCGCCGCCGGGACGGGAAGGCGACGCGCTGATCCATGAAGCGGCGAGCAAACTTGCAGCGCTCGGCCTTTACCGACAGGCGGCGCAATTGCTGAGCCATCAGATCTATAAGCGCCTACGGGGCGAGGAGCGTGCAGTCGTCGCGGCCGATCTCGCTGAGCTCTTGTTGCAGGCAAAGGATGCAAAGAGCGCGCTGAAAGTCATTCGCTCGACGCGGATCGCCGGTCTTCCTGAGGCAGCAAATCTCCTCCGTCGGCAGATCGAATCAAGAGCGCTCTCCGCGACCGGCAAACCGGAAGAAGCGATCGCGCTCCTTTCCGAGGCGCCAGCCGCGTCTGATCTGAAATTGCGCGCGGAAATCAACTGGGCGCGCCGAGCCTGGCCGGAAGCCGCGCGCGATTACGCGTCTTACGTCTTATCGCTCGGGACGCTCGCAAAGCGGGAAGACAAGTCTGCGGCCGTGCGCGCGGCGACGGCGTTTTTGCTTGCGGGCGATCGCGCCGGATACCGGGCGTTTTCACTGGAAGCGACAGGAAGGCTAGGGGGGGCCGCCGAAGCCGATCTCATCCGCTCGCTCGGCGATGTCGATCGCGACCAGTTTCTCGCTAAAGTGATGGATGATTACCGCGCAGTCTACAGCGGCGGAAAGTCCTGATACAGACCGTTGTTAAGCGCTCGGCGCGCTAAGCGGCCGCGCCTTCGCCCGCCGGACCTAAATCGCCTTCTTCGTCGATGACCTGATTGCGCCCGGCTTTTTTCGCCGCGTAAAGACACTTGTCGGCGCGTTCGATGAAGCTCTCAGTGGTGTCGTCCCATTTCAAAATAGCCGCGCCCATCGAGAGCGTGATGAGGCCGAGATCCTCGTCGGTGCGACGCTTTTTCAAGCGGCGCGATTCCACGGCCGTCCTGATCCTGTTCGCGAGCATCACAGCATTCGTCAGCGAGGTGCCGGGCAGGATGATCGCAAATTCCTCTCCGCCGTAGCGCGCGAGAAGGTCCTGGCCTTTGACGTTGGCGTTCATGACGTCGGCGACGAGGCGCAGCACATGATCGCCGGTCTGGTGGCCCCATTTGTCGTTGAATTTCTTGAAGTGATCGACATCCGCCATGACGAGAGCGAGCGGCTCGCCGCTTTCTTTGGCGCTCCGCAGCAGGCGTTCGATTTCGTGATCGAAGGTCTTGCGGTTCCTGACGCCGGTTAAGGGGTCGAGCATCGCTTCTTGCTGGATGTTCTCGATGTTCCGGCGCAGCGTGTCGACTTCGTCCGACGAGCGCGCGAGCTGTTGTTCGAGGCGTTCATTCGCCTCGCGCACCGATTTGGCGACGGAAAGAACGCCGTCCATCAACGCGCCGATCGCCGGGTTGTCGGAGGCGGAGCGTTTCAGCTCTACCGACAGGAAGCGCAGCTTTTCGTTGTTGCCGGTGGCGTTGGCGC
>JBBTJH010000291.1:0-5230 GCA_038059555.1 Pseudomonadota bacterium
TGCGTGGAACGCGCCTTTTTACCGGCGGCTTGGCTTTATCGATCTTGAGCCCGGCCCGGGTCGCAAAGGGCTCCTTGAAACGATTGCCAAAGAAGCGGCCTGGGGATTTGCGTTCCGCCCCCGGATCGCCATGCGGAAGCACCTTTTATGACGACGACACCTGACGTTTTGATTATCGGCGCCGGCCATAACGGCCTTGTGTGCGCGTCCTATCTCGCCGCCGCCGGGTTGACGGTGCGCATGGTCGAACGGCGCGGCATCGTCGGCGGCGCTGCGGTCACCGAGGAGTTTCACCCCGGTTACCGTAATTCGACCGCGAGCTACACGGTAAGCCTTCTCAATCCCAAGGTGATCGACGATCTCGATCTTTATGCGAACGGCCTAAAAGTCGTCGAGCGCGATATTTCAAATTTCTGGCCGACCGGAACGAAGGAAGGCGAGTATCTGAAACTCACCTTCGATGCCGAGCGCAACAAACAGGAATTTGCGCGTCACTCCCAAAAGGACGCCGACGCCCTGCCGCGATATTACGAGGCGATCGACATGGCGGCCGGCGTGCTGCGCGATCTTGTCCTCAAGACGCCGCCCAATCTTGGCGGCGGCCTTGCCGATCTCTGGCGGGCGCTGACGACGGGCGGGCGTCTCGCGCAGCTGAAACAAAAAGACCAGACGCTGATCCTCGATCTGTTCACCAAGTCGGCGGCGGAATTCCTGCGCGGGTATTTTGAGCATCCCTCGATCATCGGCGCGTTCGCGTTTGACGGCATCGTCGGCGCCTACGCCTCGCCCTATTTGGCCGGCACCGCTTATGTGCTGCTGCACCACGCCTTCGGCGAGGTAAACGGCAAGAAGGGGCGCTGGGGTCACGCGATCGGGGGCATGGGCGCGATCACGGAGGCGATGCGGCGCGTCGCTGTTGCGCGCGGCGTTGAAATAACGACGTCCTCTGCTTTCGCTGAAGTCATTGTCGAGAACGGCCGCGCGGCCGGCGTCAAACTCGAAAGCGGCGAGATCGTTCGCGCCCGCGCCGTCGCCGGCAACGTCAATCCGAAATCATTGCTGACCGGCATGGTCAATGCACACGATATGGATGCGGATGTGCGCCGCCGGATGGAGAACTACGTCTGCGGATCCGGCACATTCCGGATGAACGTCGCGCTGTCGGAACTGCCGCAATTTTCCGCCCTTCCGACCGAGGGCGCCGGCGAGCATCACCGCTCCGGCATCGTCATCGGACCGACAGTCGATTATCTCGACAGGGCCTATCTCGACGCGCGCCAATTTGGCTGGTCGCGCGAGCCGATTGTTGAAATGCTTATTCCCTCGACAATGGATGACAGCCTTGCGCCCAAAGGCCATCACGTCGCCAGTCTCTTTTGTCAGCAATTCGCGCCGGATTTGTCGGATGGCCGCAGCTGGGACAGCTGCCGCGAGATAGCGGCCGAGACGATCATCGACACGGTGACGAAATACGCCCCGAATTTCCGCGCCAGCATCATCGCCAGACAACTGCATTCGCCGCTCGATCTCGAACGCAAATTCGGACTGGTCGCCGGCGATATCATGCACGGCCGGCTGTCGCTCGATCAGATGTTTTCAACGAGGCCCCAGCCGGGCTTTGCCGACTACCGCATGCCGGTGAAGGTGCTCTATCTTTGCGGCTCCGGCGCGCATCCGGGCGGCGGCGTCACCGGCGCGCCCGGTCACAACGCAGCAGAAATCATCATCTCGGATTTCCGCGCGCGGAAAATTCCGGGCTAGCGCTCGGCGCGCTAAAACCAATAGGACTTCGTCAACCGCTGAATGAAGAGCGGGGTCGATGAAGTTCGCATGTTGACGGTCCAGTTAAGGGCTGACTCAAGCGTTGCTTTCGCGGATTGCTCTTCGATGGCGAAGCCCTCGACTTCAACACGCACCCAGAGCGTTGCTTCGGTCGATCGCGCCGGAACGCCGGCGCGGACGACAAGCGAGTCACCGCGAATGATCACATTGCCGCCTGCGGAGCGGAAAAGATTGAACGTCTCTTCGGTGTCTGCGTTGTAAAGCCTGCCGCGACAGGCGCCGCGCCGGATCAACTCGTCGATGTTCGACGGGACGCCGCCTGGAAATTCGATGTTGATTTCGACGACGTAGCGCGCCGCCTGAGTGTCTTGAACTTCGATGACGCGCGCGTCCGCCGGCTGAAGCGAGGCCAGAACGATGCCGTCGCCGAGCGCGGCTTCCCGGCTAAACGAGACCGGTTGCAGATCGGGCAGCATCGGGCCGGTCGACTGGAGCCCGCCTGCAAGGTCGGTTGGAACCGCTGTCATCAGCACCGCGAGCAAGCCAAAGCCTTGCGCGAACGCGCCTTGGCGGGTGATCGGCTGGAAATAAAATATCGACATCGCGCCGATCGCCACCAGCGCAAGGGCGACCATCCACAGCGGCACATCGCCAAATCCAAGGATATTGCCTAGCGACGCCGCCCATTGGTTAATGGTGTAGAGGGACGAGGCCTCCCCCTTTTGCTGATAGTCCGTGACCAGCGCCGCGACGATCCCGGCAGCCCCCGCTAGCCCCAGTCCCGCAATGTCCATCACGCCGTATTCGCCGGGCGTTTTGATGCCGCGCTTTGACCCGTATGCCATCGAATTCCCCTACCGATACCAATCGCCCCAGCCGTCATCTTAACCGCAATAAGTGGCAAGGCAAATGGATCGCCAAGGCGTCAGCCCCCTGCCCGGCGCCGGGGAGCGGTCGGTTCTTTGACGCGAAAACGCCCGGTTGGGGCCCGCTTTTGGTCTTTTCCCCACGCTCCCCATCGCCAGGACACGGACTGGCGGATTTTCGCAGCCCCCGTCTCGCCTTGCCGGGCGCTTGGTGTTAGCCTTTGGGCCCATGGGGTTGTTGGTGCGACGAGGGGGTCGTCAACGGGTATGAAGTTGCGTCCGCCGCCGATGTTTGCGTGCGCTTTTTTGGCGCTCGCTGCGGTTTATGTTGCCGGTTTCTACGCGACCGTCTGGACCGATCCGGACGCTGCGGAGAGCCGCTTCGACGCTTTGCGTAAAGGCGGATATCCAGGCCTCGCGGAAGGATACGGCCAGCGCGTCATCGCGCTGAGGCGCGAAGAAGGCGTTTCCGAAGAATCGCTCGCGCCGTTTAAAGTGAAAGTCGCCTCCAGCGCCTTTGACGCGCGTCGCTACGCCAAGAGCGCGGGACTCTACGAGGAAGCGTTGGCGTCCGACTGGGCCCTCGAGCTCGGGATGATCGAAAGAGCGATCCTCGAAGACAAAATGGCGCGCTCGCAGATTATCGAGCGCGACATTTCAAAAGCCGTATCGATCTATTCGGCGTTTATCGAACTATCAGGCGACGCCGCCTCCCGCAGCGAAGGCGAAGGCGATCATTCGGTCGAGTCGCTCTACGCCAACCTGATCGCGGGTTCAGAGACGCTCTTTACCGAAGCGCTGAAGCCGACCGGCAATCCGGAATTGTTTTCAGGCGGCCGCGAAGCGAAGCTGACGGCGGCGCGCGATCTGATGAAAGTCGGCGCCTTTTTCGCGATGAACGATGATGGGCTTTATGCGTCGGCGGGATTGCTCTCCTCGGCGCTGACGATCCGCCGGGAAATCCTCGGCGACGATCATCAGGACACGGTTCAGATCGCGTTGATGTTAGGGCCCGTCTATCAGCGCATGAACCGCCTCGACGACGCCGAGCGGCTCTATCTCGACGCCTTCCACGCGCAGGAAAAAGCCAAAGGCGCCAACAGCCCGGAGCTTAGCCTTTACATCAAGCTCCTGGCCGAAGTTTATGAAGCGCAAGGGCGCGCCACGGAAGCGCAAGCGCTGAATGAACACATGCGCGCGCTTTTCCGCGACGCCTTCGGGTCACAGCGCTACGCCGCGAACCGCGTGCGCGACCGGCGTCTCGATATCGACCGGCCGGTGTCGATGCAGTTTCCGCTCACTGCCGCCTATGCGCCGACCGATCTCATTCGCGCGGTATCTTATTCGATTCCGATTTCAAAAAATCCCGATGTCGAAGAAATGTCGATTCGCCTCGCCGCCGATCCGGATGAGGACGCGCGCGAGTCGAACATGCCGGTGCGCCTCGCTCAGTTGATTTCGCTCTGCCGCGCCGATTCCGGCGAGCGCATCTCGCTGCGCTCCGGCTACCGCGCCTATGCGACGCAAAAAGATTTGTATGCGCGTATCGGCAATCTCGGAACGGTGACCCCCCCGGGCGTCTCCGAGCACCAGACCGGCCTTGCCGCAGATATCGACATCGGCGGGCGTTTGATGCGCCAGAGCGACAAGACCTATCAATGCTTCGAAGAAAACGCCTTCCGCTTCGGGTTCATTCTCTCCTATCCGCCGGGCAACAATTATCTGCCGGGCGAAGACACGTATGAACCGTGGCACTGGCGTTATGTGGGCATCCGGACCGCGCAGCTCTACCGCGAGGCAGGTCCCAGCAATAAGCCGCAGGAATTTCTCGCGGCCCTTCCCTGCTATCAGCAGCAGGCGGTCTCAGGCGGGCTGACGCCGGTTGGCGAAAAGGACGTTTGTCTTGAGGGCGGCAAAGTTGTCGCCGCCGCCGCAACGGCTGCCGAATTACGACCGGTCAGCATCGACGCGCATGAGGAAACCGCCGCGGCCCGTAAATTGAATAATGCCGGCCAAGGCGGCCAGCTTTAGACAATCTGTCCTTATTCCGGCCGACGTATTGCGCCGGGTTCGATGATTAACCTTGATAAGACGAGACCAAAAGCGACGATCGCCTGGCTGACCGCCGATGGCGGCGCGCCTGAGCCGCGCGTTCACACGGCCGCCGCCGCCGCTGGTTACGCGATCTGCGAGCCGATCAATCACGCTGTTGACAAGCCGGCGGTAGATATCGCCGTCGCGGATCTGCGGGGCGCCATCCATCTCACTGACGCCGCCGCCGACCTCATCGCAAAGTCGCGAGCGATCGCGCCATCCGCCGGCCTCGTCATCGTCGTCTCCGCCGGCGTCAGCCGCGAGACGCGCACTATGCTGCGCCGTCATGGCGACGTCTGTTACGTCGGCGCCGATGCCGCGCCGGTGATCGCCGCCCTGCGTGAGCGTTTGCGCCTCTCGGGCCTCGCCGATGAAATGGGCGAGCGCATCAAGAGCTTCATCGCCGATGGGCGGACGACTTCGTTCGCCGGGTTCAAGGAAAAGCCGCACCGCCTGTCGGTGCTCGTCGCGGGCAAGCCCTCGCCGCT
>JBBTJH010000292.1:0-3411 GCA_038059555.1 Pseudomonadota bacterium
GCCGACCAGACCCTCGCCCCATCCAAGACGAGTCTTGTGCACCGCTTCGCGGTTAAGGCCTTCGGTCGAGTAGAGTTCCAGCTCGTCGCTCGGCAAGCGCAGATAGATCGAGCAGACGTCCGACCCGACGTGTTTCGCGATGACTTGCGTCAGCTTGTCGAGGCGTTCTTGCGCCGTCTCCGCGAAGGCGAGCGCATCGTGCATCGTGCGAAAGAGCGTCGCAAGATCGCCGGCGTCTCTCGCCGTTCTGGTAACGCTATCGCTCATAACGGCGCCGCATCGATCATGCCGCGCCTTGCGCGCGGTCGAGGCCGTAAGCCTGGTGCAGCGTTCTTACGGCAAGCTCGCCATAGTCGGACGCGATGAGAACGCTGATCTTGATTTCAGAAGTCGAGATATTCTGAATGTTGATCCCTTTCTCCCCAAGGGCTTTGAACATCGTTGAAGCGACGCCCGTATGGCTGCGCATGCCGACGCCGATGACGGAAACTTTCACGACATTATGGTCGGACTGCATCTGCACATAACCGATTTTGTCCTTGGCGAGCGTCAGAGCGTCTACGGCGCGCGCAAGTTCCGATTCGGCCATAGTGAACGAGATATTGGCGCCGGCCTGCCGCGACGGGCTCTGCACGATCATGTCGACGTTGATGCCAGCGTCCGCGAGCAGGCCGAAGATCGCCGCCGCCCGGCCCGGCTCGTCAGGCACCGACAACAGGCTGATCTTTGCTTCGTCTTTCGACAGCGTGATCGCGCTTACAATCTGTTTTTCCACGATATCGTCCTCGTCGCAGATGGTCGTGCCGGAAGTTGGGCTATCCGGCGGTTCAAAACTCGAGAGCACGCGCAGCTTGACCTTATAGGCCATCGCCAGCTCGACGGAACGCGTTTGCAAAACTTTGGCGCCGAGCGACGCCATCTCCAGCATTTCTTCGTAGGAAACCTTTTCGAGTTTCCGCGCCTGTTTCGACAACCGGGGGTCGGTCGTATAAACGCCGTCCACATCGGTGTAGATATCGCAGCGCTCAGCGCCGAGCGCTGCGGCGAGCGCAACCGCCGTCGTATCGGACCCGCCGCGGCCAAGCGTTGAAATCCGGCCGTCGGGCGCGATGCCCTGAAACCCCGCAACGACGGCGATCTCGCCGGTGTCGATCGCGGTCCCCAAAGGATCTTCCGGGATTTCGAGAATGCGCGCTTTGCCGTGGTCGCCGTCCGTCAAAAGGGGCGCTTGCCATCCCTGCCAGGAGCGCGCGCGATAGCCCATCTTTTGCAAGACGAGCGCGACCAGTCCTGACGTCACCTGCTCGCCGCTCGCGACCACCGTGTCATATTCGACATTGCGCACGTCGAGCGCCGGGTCCGGCGGTCCGGCGTCGGCGCAGAGCGCCACGAGGCGGTTTGTCTCGCCCGCCATCGCGGAGACGGCGACGACAATCGAGTGGCCGGCGTCAGCCTCGCGCTTCACGAACGCCGCGACGCGCCGCATCCGGTCGACATCGGCGACCGAGGTGCCGCCAAATTTCATCACAATCCGCGCCATGCGCCGGTTCGCCGTCTTTTCAGCCCTTGAAATGGGCGCCATGTCTATAGTCCGCCTCACTCTCAGCGCAAGCTGCGGAAAAACTATTACGCGGGTGAGGTTTATTAGGGGCGAGACTGCATGATATCGGGCAAAACCAGCATAGATCCGGGCGAAATCGAGAAATTCTCGAGGATCGCCGACGAATGGTGGGATCCGTTCGGCAAGTTCAAACCGCTTCACAAATTCAATCCGGCACGACTGGCTTATATCCGCGATGCGGCGGCCGCCCATTTCGGCCGCGACCGGCGGGCCAAGGCGCCGCTCTCCGGCTTGAGGCTTCTCGACGTCGGCTGCGGCGGAGGCCTCGTCGCGGAGCCGATGCGCCGGCTCGGCGCTGAGGTGGTCGCGATCGACGCCGCCGAGCGCAACATCAAGACGGCGATGGTGCATGCAAGCCAGGCCGGTCTTGAAATCGACTATCAGGCGACGACAGTCGAGGCCCTGCTCGCCTCCGGCGAGGCGCCGTTCGACATCGTCCTCAATCTGGAGGTCGTTGAACATGTCGCCGACCCGGCGGCGTTTCTGGCGGATTCGGCGCAACTTCTGAGGCCAGGCGGGATGATGATCGTCGCCACCATCAACCGGACCTTAAAAGCCCTCGCCCTCGCCAAGATCGGCGCTGAATATGTTCTCGGCTGGTTGCCGAGGGGGACGCACGATCCGGCGAAATTTTTAAAGCCCGGGGAAATCGACCAAAGCCTCAGCGCCGCAGGCCTCACCGTCACCGCGCATGCCGGCGTCACCTACAACCCGCTGATGGACCTGTGGAAAATCGCCGACGACACCGACGTCAATTATATGGTGACGGCGATAAGGCCCGGAATCGTCTCGTAATTTCCAGCCCGACGCGCATTCCGCCGCTGTCGATCACTCGCCGCTGCGAAGGCGACTCGCTTTTCGTCAATGGCGTTTGCCTCGTTCCAAGCTATTTTTTTGACAGCAGCCGACGGCGCTAGACCGGGTGACTTGGCGCGCGTAAAAACACTCCCCTAGGGGGACTGAAGGGGTCAAACATGTCGGCATCAGTATTTCAGGTCGGGCTCTTGAGCGCCGGCGTCATCTTTCTACTCGGCGGCGCCGCTCTGGCGATCTTTGCGGCGCGCATCGCCAGCGCCAGCCGCACGGCTCGCGCGGAAGCGGATATCAGGCTCGCCGCAAGCCAGGAACTAGCGACGGAAGTAAAACGGCTCGCGGAAAAAGTTGAGGCGTCGATCCAGTATCGCGACACTTCGATCGAGAACGCTTTCATGCGGCACAACGACGCCTGCGCGGCGTCGATGCACCAGCAGATGAGCGCCAAGGGCGGTCATCATGACGATGATGATGACGATCACAAGAAACACCACTCAGCCAAGGGCGGCCATCACGACGACGATGATGACGATCACAAGAAGCATCATTCAGGCAAGGGCGGCCATCATGACGACGATGATGACGACCATCACAAGAAACATCATGCGCTGAACGGCGAGACCCCGTCCTTCATGGCGCGCCTGTTCGGCCGCGTTCACTGAATTTGACGGAATTTTCGAAAAGACGGCGCGGCGATGCCGCGCCGTTTTTTATTGCGGGGCGTAAAGACGAAGGAACGCGTCCACGGCGGCGCGAATTCGCTTGCGGCGCGACGGGGCGTCTTCCGCGAGTTCGACCCCCATCAGCGTCGTCATGTGATCTGCGCCGATGATGAGCCCGAGAAACTGCGACGCCGCGGTTGCCGCATCATTCGCCTTGAGCTTTCCTCCGGCGCTCGCCCGCTCAATATAGGCCGCCAGTTTCTGGCGCACAAATTGCGGGCCGTTTTCATAATAGGCGCGGGCGAGCTCTGGAAA
>JBBTJH010000293.1:0-8482 GCA_038059555.1 Pseudomonadota bacterium
GATCCCTGGCCGAAGAAAAGGCATTACAAGAGGCGGATGATTTCACCCTGGTTTTTCGATGAGGCCGCGCGCCTTTTGAAAAGCGGCGGCGTACTTCGCGTCGCCTCCGACATTCCAGATTACGTGCGCTGGACCTTGATGCATGCGCAGCGCGCCGCGAATTTCAGCTGGACCGCCGAACAAGCGGACGACTGGCGCCGCCGCCCTGACGACTGGCCGCAGACACGCTACGAAGCGAAGGCTATACGCGAAGGCCGCCCGCCCGCTTATCTGATCTTCCGGAGAAACTGATGTTGCGCCGCCTTTCGCTTCTTGCCGCCGCGCTCGCCCTTACAGGCTGCGTCGAGGCGACGATCGCCTGGACGAATATGTCGCCCGACGGGCCAGCGGCAGCGCCGCCCCTTGTTTATGCGAGCGCTGCCGACTGGGAGGCGACAGGCGCGCCGGACGCGCGGCGGAAATTGCAGCAATCCGTTTACGGAATGATGCCGGACGCCTCGGCGAGCCGGATCATTTCAAAGATGACGCTTGACGATGCCGCTTTCGGCGGGGCGGGAAAGCTTGAAGAATACCGCATCGGCGCGTCGATGACTTACGGCGATGCGACAGTCGAGGCGCAGACAAACGGCGAAGACGGGTTCATCATGGACGTCGTGTCGCCGGCCAAAGGCGACGGGCCGTTTCCCGTCATCTTGATGGAAACTTTTTGCCCTCGCTGGTCGACGATCCCCGACGCGCGCATTGCCGGCGCGCCCGCTGAACTCGAAAAACGCGGCGGCTTCAGGCTCGAGACCTACATTTTCGGCCGCTATATCTGCACGCCACCGATCGAGAAAATTTTGAGCGAGGGCTATGCGATCGCCACAATTTTCCCGGGCGACTACGCTCCCGACCGGCGCGAAGAGGGCCTTGCCGCGATGCGCCGCCTCACCGGCGGTTACAAGGACGACGCGACGCGCCTTGGCGTCATCGGCGCCTGGGGCTGGGGCTTTTCGCGCATGATCGACGCGCTGGAGCAAGACCCGCGCTTCGACAAGAACGCCATGATCGTCTGGGGCCACTCGCGCTACGCCAAAGCGGCGCTCGTCGCGGCCGCGTTCGACCCGCGCATCGACGGCGTTATCGCCCACCAATCGGGCACGGGCGGGGCGTCGCTCAATTTCGAAAAGAAAGGCGAGAGCATCAAAGGCATCACCCGCGATTACCCTCACTGGTTCGCGCGAACCTACCGCGAGGACAATCTCGATGGGTATGACCAGCACATGCTGCTCGCGTCGATCGCGCCGCGCCCGATCCTCCTTGGCAATGCGCGCCGCGACGTCTGGTCGGACCCGAACGGCGCTTTTCGTGCAGCGCTCGGCGCCGACCCCGTTTACCAACTTTATGGCGAGCGCGGCCTTGATCAACCGCGCCTTAAACCCTACGACCCGGCGGCGGAGATCGCTTTCTGGATCCGCCCCGGAACGCACGGCGTCGTCAAGGAAGACTGGCCGGCGTTCCTCGAGTTTTTGAACGCGCATTTTGCGCCTAAAGACGAGTCGCATGGCGGACGGGTCATTTCAGCAGGACACGACTGAAAGAGCGCTGGCTGCGCTTTACGAAGGCGCGCCAGACAGCGTTTCATTCCGCAAGCTGAGAAAACGCCTCCTGCGCCAGACCCAGGACGCGATCAGCGCTTATTCGATGGTCGACAAAACGGGGGCGAGGCCGCGCTGGCTCGTCTGTCTTTCGGGCGGCAAGGACAGCTATACGCTGCTCGCCGCGCTCCTCGATCTCAAATGGCAGGGGGCGCTGCCCGTCGATCTACTCGCCTGCAATCTCGATCAGGGTCAGCCGGGATTTCCAAAACACATCCTGCCGGAGTTTTTGGGCCGGCTCGGAGTTCCCTTCCGTATCGAGACCAAGGACACCTACTCGATCGTCACGGACAAGATCCCGGAAGGGAAAACCTATTGCTCGCTCTGCTCGCGCCTTCGCCGCGGGCATCTTTATCGCATTGCGCGCGAAGAAGGCTGCAGCGCGATCGCGCTCGGCCATCACCGCGACGATGCGATTGAAACCTTCCTGCTCAATCTCTTTTACGGCGGAACCCTTGGCGCGATGCCGCCAAAGCTCTTGAACGAAGAGGGCGATCTATTGGTGCTGCGCCCGCTCATCAATTGCGCCGAGGAGGATCTTGCAAAATTCGCCGAAGCGATGGCGTTCCCGATCATCCCTTGCGATCTTTGCGGCAGCCAGGAAGGTCTTCAACGCGCAGCGATGAAACGGATGCTGGACGAGTGGGAGACGAAATATCCGGGCCGCCGCGCAACCATGTGGCGCGCTTTGCAGAATGTGAAAAAGACGCAGCTCGCCGACGCGTCGCTGTTTGATTTCGGGGGGCTTTCACTTCAACAACGTCATCCCGGCCGAAGCGATGCGGCGCATCGCGCAGAGCCGGGATCTCGTGAGGCGGAGGCGCCGCTCTCTGACGCGATCCCGGATAAACCGCGAGGCGGTTTTCCGGGATGACGATTTTGGAAAAGTCGCCGGAAAGAGCCCGCGTCAAATGCGCGATGGGGATCGTCGTCATCAATTTCAGAACGGCGATGCTCGTCAAGAACTGCCTTGCAGCGCTCGGGCCCGAGCTTGAAGAGAACGACGCGCGCGTCGCCATCGTCGATAATTTCTCCAATGACGGATCGGCCGAGGAAATCGCCGCGTGGCTGATGACAGGCGAGATCTGGAAAAGCCGCGTCTTCCTCATCCGCTCGCCGTCGAATGAGGGTTTTTCCGGCGGCAACAATATCGGCATCGAGGCTTTCGACGCTCAGCACATTCTTCTCCTGAATTCCGACACGCTGGCGCGCGCGGGCGCGCTAAAGGCGCTGATTGACGCCTCGGCGCGCGAGGAAGACGCAGGGATCGTCGCGCCGCGCCTTGAAGACGAGGACGGGACGCCGCAGATTTCGTGCTTCCGGTTTCACTCGCCCTTGTCTGAATTTTTGCACGCGGCCGAGACCGCGCCGCTCGATAAACTGTTCAGCTTTGCGGTCGTGCCGACACCTGTCGCAGAGGCGCCCATTTCTTGCGACTGGGTAAGTTTTGCCTGCGTCCTGATAAAGCGCGCAGCGCTCGACGACGCCGGCCTCATGGATGACGGCTATTTCATGTATTTTGAAGACGCGGATTATTGCCGCGCGCTCAAAAAGCACGGCTGGCGCGTTGTGTATGAGCCCGCCGCGCGCGTCGTGCACCTGCGCGGCGGCTCGTCGCCGGTCAAATCCTCGATGAAGACAAAAAAGCGCCCGCCCGCTTATTATTACGCGGCGAGGACGCGCTATTTTCGCAAAACCTTCGGACCGCTCGGACTTTACGCTGCAAATCTCCTGTGGCTCGCGGGGCGCGCCGTCGCGCGGGCAAGATCGCTGTTGGGGAAACCGGCGCCGGCGCTCTGCGAAGATCAGGGTAGGGATCAATGGACGAACTGGCGCGCGCCCTTGGGGGACAGGAGGGCGCCGTGATAGACTTTTTCACGCCTTTCTTCCGCTCCCCCGTTTACGGGGGAGCTGTCACGCGCAGCGTGACTGAGGGGGCGCGCTCTATCCGCGAGAACCGCGCTCGCGGAAAGGGCCCCCTTCGTCGGCTTCGCCGACACTTCCCCCGCACGCGGGGGAAGGGAGGAAGAAGCGCCAAAATGATGCGCATACAAATCATCGACGTAATCCGCCATGCCGGCGCTTGCGGCGATTTGCGCGTGGTCGGGGCCGGCGGGGGTGAAGCGCTTATAGAGCGTTCCCGCGTTGAAATAGTGCCCTTGATTGGGAAGAAACTCGCCGATTTCGCGGCGGATCGCCATGACGCCCTGATGCGGCCCGTAGGTTTTGTAGGCGGAAAAGAGATAAATGTCGGCCCCTAGCGCGCCGACATCTGGAAACCCGTGCGGCGCGTAGGAGACGCCGTCGACGCATACATAAGCCCCGGCCGCGTGGGCGATCGCTGCAATCTCCGCGACCGGATTGATCTCGGCGACGATGTTCGAGGCGTGCGGAAAGCAGACGAGACGCACTTTTCCGTCGAGCAGGTTTTTCAAGCCCTCGATCGGCAGATGCCCGTCATCGCGATCGATTTTCCATTCGCGGATTTCAATGCCGCGATCGGCGAGCCGGCGCCACGGGCCGGTATTTGCTTCATGGTCCTGATTGGTGACGACGATCGCGTCGCCCGGTTTCAGTTTTTGCGCGAACGCCTGCGCAAGCACATACGTGTTTTGCGACGTCGACGGCCCGAACGAGAGCTCGTCCGCTTCAACGCCGAGCATCGATGAGAGGCGCGCCCTCGCCTCGTCCATTTCCTCGCCGGCAAGGCGCGAGGCTTCGTAAGGCGCATAGGGCTGAACCTTGCGCTCGCGGTAATAGCGGGTCAGCCGGTCGATCACCTGTTTGCAAGTGTACGAGCCGCCCGCATTCTCAAAAAACGCCTGTCCCTTGAGGGAGGGAACCGAGAAAGCGGGGAATTGCGCGCGGACGAAGGAGGTGTCGAGTTTCATGGGGAAGATTAGGCAATAGGCGGTAGGCAGTAGGCAATAGGGAAAGTGGGGGGGGTGGTGAATGGGGAATGGTGAATGGTGAATGGGGAGAAGCGGGTGTCGGCGATTCCTACTGCCTACTGCCTACTGCCTACACCACTCTCAACACCGGCCCGCCCTCGCCGAGGAGTTTCCCCGAGGCGCAGCCGACGATGTGGCTGATGATCTCGCCGTCTTCCGCGAGCGGCGCCGTCATGCAGCGAAAGAGCAATTTGCGCCCATCGCAAAGCGTCAGCTCGCTTTCATGGTGGTTCGGCCCTTCGGCGGCGACGGCCGCATCGATGTTCGACGTCGCCATGTCGAGCAACGACAGAGTCCAGTCGGTCGCCCCTTGCAGATAAATCGCCGAGAGCTTGGCGAGTTCCGACCCGAGATAGGTGAAATACGGAAAGCCGATCGATTGCTTCAGATCGACGACGAACACCCAGTTCCAGTCAACGCCGAGATCGACGGTGCGCATCTCCGCCCAGGTTGGATAAGAGCCTCGCGCCGACTGCGCCCACACCGATAAAAGCCGCTGCGCCATCCGGCGGTCGGAGGGGGGCGCGATGATCGCCTGGTCAAAGAGCCCCGCTGTCTCCTGGATCATCGCGCCCGCCCTGTTCGCCCGCCCGTAACTCAATCCGGCCGCCGCCGGACCATCCGCCTCTTTGCGCAACCTTTTTGGGTCTCGCTGACGTTACCGTTCGTTCATTGAGGATGATTTTCCAGAGCCCGGAGAATTGTCGCGGGGCGGTAAAAGCCGGAGCAACCATAAAGGGGGCAAGGCCGGAGGGGCCGCCGATTTGCGCCCTGCCCGCCAATCCGCCTATAGAGGCGGGAAATCGTTCAATTACAGGGGTTTTCCATGAGCGCGCTCTATATGATTATCGGCTACATCGTCGTCATGGCGATTTTGAACATCGCGACGACCGGCCGGGTGGATTAGGGACTAGGGATTGGGGACTAGGGATTAGGGATTGGAAAAAAAGCGTCATCCCGGCCGCAGCGCGCAGCGCGGAGAGCCGGGATCTCATCAGGCGAGAGCACTTCAGCCGCACGGGGTCCCGGATAAGCCCTTCGGGCTTTCCGGGATGACGGGTTTTTCTCGTTTGCGATCCCCAGCCCCCAACACCCAATCCCCAACACCCAACACCTAATCCCTAGCCCTTCCTTATGTTCCTCGACGCCGCCCTCATCGTTCTCGCCCTCGCTGTCCTGCTGGTCGGCGGGGATCTGCTTGTGCGCGGGGCGGTTGGCGCGGCGACGGCGCTGAAAATATCGCCTTTGCTGGTCAGCCTGACGATCATCGCGTTTGGGACGTCTGCGCCGGAGCTCTTCGTCTCCGTCACCTCGGTGATCGAGCATCAGCCCGGCATCGCCATCGGCAACATCATCGGATCGAACATCGCCAATGTCTTTCTGGTGCTGGGGCTTCCCGCGCTCATCTATCCGATGTCGGCGCATGTGCCGGGGCTGCGCCGTCACGCGGTTGCGATGCTGATAGCGACGGCCGCGTTCGCTGGCGTCGCCTATGGCGCCGGTTCGCTTGACCGCATCACGGGCGCCGCTTTGTTCGCCGGCATCATTCTTTACGTCGTCTTTCTCGCCGTCATGGCGCGCCGGACCCGCGGACGCGATCCCGTCATCGATGAAGTCGGGGGCTACGCCGAAGGCGCCGGCGATAATCTCGGCGCGTCGTCGCTCTATATTATCGCAGGGTTGATCGGGCTTCCCGTCGGCGCGCATCTTCTCGTCGATAGCGGCTCGTCGATCGCGATGGAGCTTGGCGTTCGCGCCGAACTGATCGGCCTTACCGTTGTCGCCTTCGGCACGTCGCTCCCTGAGCTTGCAACCGTCGTCGCGGCCGCGTTCCATAAAAAATCCGACGTCGCGATCGGCAATGTCGTCGGCTCGAACATTTTCAATATTTTCGCTGTCGGCGGCGCGACCGGACTTGCAGGCGGCGCGGCGTTCGGCGAGGGCTCATTGATGCTAGATTTGCCGGTGATGATCGCCGCCGCGCTGGCGCTTGCCAGTTTCATTTTGGCGCGCCGAGATATCGGGCGCCTCGCCGGACTTCTCTTTGTTCTAGCTTATGCAGGGTTCATCGCCGTCCTCGCGACGCAAGCGAGTTGAGCATGAGCCGCAGCGTTCTCATCACCGGCGGCGCAAGAAGGATCGGCGCCGCCATCGCGGAGCGGCTGGCTAAAGACGGCTGGCGCGTCGTCATCCATTATCACTACCACGCCGAGGAAGCGGCCGCCTTCGCCCGCGCGCTTGGCGGCGGCGCGTTGACGCTGGACGCCGATCTCTCCGATCCCGTTGCAGCCGAAGCCTTGCCGGCGCGAGCGGCCGCCGCGCTCGGCAAGCCGCTCGATGCCGTCGTCAACAATGCGTCGGTCTTCGACTTTAATCGCGCCGGCGATTTCACGATCGAGGACTGGCGGCGCGATGAAACGGTCAATCTGTTGTCGCCGGTATTGATCGCGCGCGCTTTCGCCAAAACGCTGCCCCAAGGCTCAACCGGCGCGGTCGTCAATCTGCTCGACCAGAAACTCTGGAACCTCAACGCCGATTTTTTCACCTACACGATGTCGAAGATCGGCCTTGAAGGCGCGACCCGCCTCCTCGCCCGCGCGCTGGCGCCCGCTGTTCGCGTCAACGGCGTCGCGCCGGGGATCACGCTGCCGAGCGGCAATCAGTCGGCCGAGGAATTCAACGCCGTCGCATCGAAATACAATTTGCTGCGGCGCCCGATCGATATTGGCGCGGTCGCCGGCGCGGTCGCTTTCCTGCTCGACAACGACGCCGTCACCGGTCAAACCATCCTTGCCGATAACGGACAGCACATGATCGCGTCCGACAGCGACGTGATGTTCACAACAAGAGGCCACGGATGAACCGGCCGCTGCTCAACGAAGACTATTATTACGTCCTGCTCGATCGCTACCGGCTCGACGTCTCGATCGGCATTCACGACTTCGAGCGGCTAAAACCGCAGCCCGTCACCGTCTCGATCGCCGCCGCCTTCGCCCGCCGCAAGCATTATTCGGACAAGGTGAGCGAGGTCATCGACTATGATTTCATGCGGACGGAAATCGCCGCCCTCGTCCATGACCGCCATATCAACCTCCAAGAGACCTTGTGCGAGCAGGTCCTCGACATCTGCCGGAAAGGCGGCGCCAAGGGCGCGATAGTTCGGTCAGAAAAAACCAATGTCTATCCGGACACCCAATCGGTCGGCTGCGAGATGAGCTGGTTCGGCGATGGGGTGTTGTTGGAAAGATAGGTGAATGGTGAATAGTGAATGGTGAATGGTGAATGGATAAGAGTGTCATCCCGGAAAATCGCGCAGCGATTTATCCGGGACCCCGTGCGGCTGATGGCGCTTCCGACGCACGGGATCCCGGCTCTCCGCGCTGACGCGCTCCGGCCGGGATGACAACCTTCTTTCTATTCCCTATTCCCTATTCCCTATTCCCTATTCCCTATTCACCATTCACCATTCACCATTCCCCACCGCCCTAACCCAGAGAACCGCCCGTGTACGAACAATCATACCAGTTCACCTTTGAAGCGGCGCACGATCTTGCGGAGAACGTGAAGGGCGAGACCGATCACCCTTATTCGCGCATTCACGGGCACTCGTTCGTGGTGACGCTGACCTTGCGCGCGGAAAAACTCGCGCCCGAAGGGTGGATCATCGATTTTGCGAAGCTGAAGGCGATCTGCGAGCGGCTTCACGGCCGGCTCGATCACCGGCTGCTGAACGCCATTCCGGGGCTAGAGCGCCCGACGCTCGAAAACACCGCCGCCTGGATATTCGCCGCGGCGGTCGCGGACGCTCCGGCGCTCTTCAAGGTCGAACTCAGCCGGCCGACCCTGAACGAACGCGTCGCCTACTTCGCCCGCGGCTGACGGCCCCTCGCTGCG
>JBBTJH010000294.1:0-14181 GCA_038059555.1 Pseudomonadota bacterium
GTCGGCGTCCATGACGACGATCGCATCGCCCTTCGCCTGATCGAGGCCGGCGTGAAGGCTTCGACGTCGTTTACGCGCGCCGGCGCGAGCGGCGCGGCGACGGCCCGGTGAAACGGATGACCGCCGCGCTCTTCTATAAAGTCATTCACCGTATCGGCGATGTCGATATACCCGAAAACGTCGGCGATTTCCGACTGATGAGCCGCAAGGCGGTCGATGCGGTTTGCTCCCTGAGGGAACATCACCGCTTCATGAAAGGGATTTTCGCCTGGGTCGGGTTTCCGTCGAAGGCGGTCCTTTATGATCGCGCGCCGCGCGCTGCTGGGTCGACCAAATGGAATTACTGGCGGCTGTGGAATCTCTCTATCGAGGGGATCACGTCGTCGACATTGGCGCCGCTCAAAATCTCGACCTATTTCGGGTTTGCGACGGCGCTTATCGCGTTTCTCGCCGGCGCTTTTTATATATTCAAGACGCTCTTCTTCGGCGACGCCGTTCCGGGCTTTCCGACCCTCGTGGTCATCGTGTTGTTCCTCGGCGGCATCCAGCTGATGGTGCTTGGCGTTATCGGCGAATATCTCGGACGGGTATTCAACGAAACGAAAGCCCGGCCGCTTTATTTCGCAACGGAAATTCACCCCTCGACCGTTGAAAGCGCGCGGCCTCCGGTTCGCAAGGCGATATGAAATGAACGCAGCGCTTTCTGCGGCGACCTCGCGTATGCGCCGCCATTCCGGCGCGATGCTGCGGTTCGGCCTTGTCGGTATTGGAAACCTCGTCACCGAATTCGCCGTCTTCAATATTTTGATGCAGGCGGGGATCGCGATACTCGCAGCGAATGCGGCCGGTTTTCTTTGCGCCAATATTCAGAGCTATTTCATCAATGCGCAGGTGACCTTTCGGGAAAATGGCGCGCCAGCGCGCCGGTCGATCAGAAATTACGGCCGCTTTTTCCTCGCCCATTGCCTGTCGCTGGCGATCTCCACCGCCTTTATCGCCGCCTTCGCCGACAATATCGGTCCGAATCTCGCCAAGCTCTCGGCGGTAGGCTTCGGATTTGTCGCGAATTACTCGATGAGCGCGCTTTTTGTGTTCCGCGGCGGGCGCGGGGATAAGACCGGCTCCCAAACGCCGCTGTAGCGAGCCAGAACGGCCGGCGTGAAGAACGGCTGACGCCTGACGATCGAGACTTTTGATATGGTGCGCCTTTTCGCGCGAAACCGCTTTCCCCTCTCGCGCACGTCGCGCTAAGCTCGCCGGATGGATCTGAATAAACTCTCGCAATCGGGCCCTGCGCCCGACAGCCCGGCATTCTGGCTCTTTGTGATTATCGCTCTTCTGGTTCTCGCCGGAATGGCGTTTGTCATTTTAAGGGCAAGCGGCGCTGACCGCGCGGCGGCGCGCCGGTATGATGCGATGCTCGCCAAAATGGACAAGATTTTGCGCGAAGAAGGCTCAAACAGCCGCGAGGAAAGTGAGCGGCGCTCGCGAGATTTGCGGGAGGAAGTGCGAAACCAGATAGAGGCTGTCGCCGGCTCGTTGCGCGGCGGCCTCGAAAGCAATCGTAATGCGCTCGACGAGCGGCTCGCGACGGCCAGTCTCTCGCAATCCGGCGCGACGGCGGCGCTGCGCACGGAGGTCAATACTGCGATCAAGGCGTTCGGCGACAGCTTGAAGCAGGACGTCGACGGTCTCTCCCGCACCCTCAAAGAACGGCTTGGCGTATTTGCCGAAAGTCTCGGCGAGCGGCAGTCGCTATTTGAAAGAGCGATCAATGAAAAGCTCACAGCTTCGACGGAAACGATCTCGGCGCTCGGTCGCGGCAACGCCGAAGCGCATTTGCAGCTTAAGCAAACCGTTGAGGAAAGGCTTGAAAAGCTGCGCGCCGACAACGAGCTGAAACTTGAACAGATGCGTCTCACGGTTGATGAAAAGCTGCAATCGACGCTAGAAAAACGACTTGGCGAATCGTTCAAGCATGTGAGCGAGCGTCTTGAACATGTGCATCGCGGCCTTGGGGAAATGCAGACGTTGGCGACCGGCGTCGGCGATTTGAAGAAAGTCCTCTCGAACGTCAAGGATCGCGGCGGCTGGGCGGAGATGCAGCTCGGCGCGTTGTTGGATCAGATCCTCGCACGAGAGCAATATGTCGTAAACGCTAGAATTAATCCTCATTCATCCAGCTTGGTGGAATTTGCAATTCGCCTTCCGGGGGGAGGAGACGGAACCGAGGTTCTACTCCCAATCGATTCAAAATTTCCGAAAGAAGATTACGAACGGCTGGAAAAAGCATGGGAAGATGGAGATTCCGATCTTGCCAAAGCATCTCTTGATGCGTTGGAGCGAATTCTGGAAACGGAAGCAAAAAAAATTGCAGAAAAGTATGTATGCCCCCCTTATTCGACGGATTTTGCAATTATGTTTCTTCCGACTGAAGGGTTATTTGCGGAAGCAATGCGCCGACCGGGATTGCATGCTCGATTGCAAACAAAGCATCGAGTAATGGTCGCCGGACCGACTACGCTCGCAGCGTTATTGAATTCGCTACAGATGGGCTTTCGGACGTTGGCCATTCAGAAAAGCTCGAGCGAAGTATGGCGTGTTTTGGGAGAAGCAAAGGCTGAATTTGAAAAGTACGCCCAAGTTTGGGATAAGCTTTCCGATCAACTGAGAAAAGCTCAAGATACCGTGCAGGCTGCCGGCGTGCGAACACGCGCAGTTTCAAGAACGTTGCGCGATATCGAATCCGCGGATTCAATCGAAGGAGAAACAGTATTGGCATCTCTCGAATTCGATCAGCATTTAAATAAAAACATAATCGTGGAGAAAGATTAGATTCACCGCAACGGAAACGGCGGGCGCGCCTGCGTTTGATGGCGGGTGTCGCTCGGCGTGTCGTCGGCGAAGAGATCGCCGGCTTTTTCACCTTCCGGCGCTGCTGAATAATCAAACGGCGCCGGGGCGTCTGGCCGCCATTCGGATTGGTCGTTGGCGGAGAGGAGATCGCGAGGGTCAGGGCGCTGCGCCGCCGCGCCTTTTTCCAGCAAGGAAATCCGCGCGGCCAATCGCTCGACTTCTGTCAGCGCCTGCCGCGCCGCAGTTTCGGCGCCGGACGGGAGCCCGCGTTTTGGCGTGTCGCGCAAGAGCGCCGTCATTGTGTGCAGCGTCGCCATCAGGGAAGTTGGCGAGACAATCCAGACGCGCGCGCGATAGCTGTCCTGAACGATATCTGGAAAGCGCGCATGGATTTCCGACGCCATGCTTTCCGACGGCAAAAAGAGAAGCGCCGAATCGGCGGTGAAGCCGGGCGAGATCAGCCGTTCGGCGACGTCGACGATGTGCCGCAGTGCGACGCGGCGAAACTCGTTTTCAGCTGACGCGCTTTTGCGCTCATGCAGCGCATGAAAAGCCTCGACGGGAAAACGCGCGTCGATCGCAATGGGGCCGGGCGGCCTCGCAAGACGGATGAGACAATCGGCGCGGCGGTTGTTTGCGAGCAGCGCATCGAACTCATATCCGCCCGGCGACAGCGCATTCTTGACGATCTCTCCGAGCTGAACGTTTGGCGCGCTCGGCGTCGCCGCGCCGTTGAGCGCGCTCCGGAGCTCCGCGAGCTCGTTCCTGATGGCCGCAGTTTCAGCCGCAGCCGCGGGCATTTGATCAAGCCGGCGATTGAGTGCGTTGAGCGCGCCTGCGACTTCGCTTCGGTGATCATCGAGCCTTCGGGTGATATCGACAAGCGCTGAGCCATCGCTCGTGAGCGCCGCCTCGCGCGGATCGGCAAATCGTTGAGCGGCGCGCTGGTCGACCGACTGGGCGAGCGCGTCGAGCCGATCGCTGAAGCGGCGGGCAAATGATTCAAGGAGGCCGCGCGTCTCCGCCTGTATAGCCTCGCGCTGGACTTGTAGCGCTTCTTCAACTTCAGACAGCGTGCGGACGACATCGTCATGCGCCGAGTGACTGGCGTGGGTGTCCGGCGCCATTTTGTAAGTCTCGCCGGCCGCAGAAAAACGCGCCGCCGATTCCCGTTCGGCGCGTCGGCGGACTTCCTCCGCCAGGCGCTCTTGTCGATCGTCCTCCATGGCGCGCCAGCGCGCTTCGGCTTCTTCTTCGCGTCGCCGCGTTTGGCTCTCAATCGCGTCCCAATCGGCGACCGGTGATGTGTCCTGCCCGGCGGCGTGTGCGCTGATGGGTGTTCGATCAATCGCGACGACGGCGAGATCTGAAGGCTCGTCGCTCAGATCGAGCAGTTCGGCCGTCGCCTGCGGGTCCGTGCGGGCGGATTTCTCGCGCCGCGCAAAGAGACTTGAGAACGGCGACGTTTTTTTCTTTTTCGGTTCAGGCTCAGCGTTTTGGAAAAAAATCTCGTCACTTGACGGAGCGCCCTCCAGAACGGGGGCGGTATCGTCAAAGGTGATCTCGGCGTCCTCGCCGGCGGGCTGGAAGAAATCGGCGCTGCGAGCGGCATCCTGTTTTTTACGGCCCGCTCTCCACCTCCCGAGCAGGATGAACAGCATGACCATGATGAAGAGAACGGCGCTGGCGCCGGTCCAAAGATAGAGAGCCTTGCCGGTGATCAGCGCGGAGCTCTGTTCGACGCTGCCCGCAACGACCGCCGGCGCGTCCTCGGTCAGCAGCGGCGATCCTTGCATGGAAACTCCCCGAAAACCCAACAACACCCGGCAATTAGCTTAAGGGAACTTAGCGCCGAAGGCGAGGGACCAAGGCCCACATCCGGGCGCCTTGACGCCGGGGAACGCGGGCAATACCTGACCCCGCATGACGATTAGGGAAATTCTGACCGCCCCAGATCCGCGCCTTCGCCAGGTGTCGGCGCCCGTAGAAGTTGTTGATGACGCCGTCCGGGCGCTCATGGATGACATGCTTGAAACGATGTACGAGGCGGAGGGGATCGGCCTTGCCGCAATTCAGGTAAATGTCGCCCAAAGGATCATCGTGATGGATCTGGCGGGCGAAGGCGAAGAAGCGAAACCCGCCTATTTCGTCAATCCGGAAATCCTTGATCCGTCAAAAGAAACAAACCTTTACCAGGAAGGGTGCCTGTCGGTGCCGGAATTTTGGGAAGAGGTTGAGCGGCCGGCGAGATGCCGTGTGCGCTTCCTCGATTATTTCGGAAAAGAGCAGACGCTGGACGCTGAAGGGATACTGGCGACGTGCATCCAGCACGAGATGGATCACCTCAACGGCGTCCTTTTCATCGATCACATTTCTCGCCTAAAGCGCGATAGAATCATCCGGAAGCTGAAAAAAGAACAGCGTCTCGCCGCGACCGCCTGAGGCGCATTTTAACCAAACCGTGCTGCGCCAAAGACACGCCGGAATTGGAGAATCCAAGCGATGCGACTCGCCTTTATGGGGACTCCGGCGTTTGCGGCGGCAAGCCTTGTCGAGCTGATCGCCGCCGGGCACGAGATCGCGGCCGTCTACACGCGCGAGGCGAAACCGGCCGGCCGGGGGCATAAGCTCACCTTGTCGCCGGTGCAGGAAATCGCTGAGGCGCAAGGCATTGAGGTCAGGACGCCCAAGGGATTCAAGAAACAGGAAGCGCGCGAGGCGTTTGCAGCGCTCGGCGTCGACGCCGCGATTGTCGTCGCCTATGGCGTCATCTTGCCAGCGGAGGTTTTGAACGCGCCGCGACTTGGATGCTTCAATCTGCATGCGTCGCTCCTGCCGCGCTGGCGCGGGGCGGCGCCGATCCAGCGCGCGATCATGGCTGGAGACAAGGCGACCGGCGTTCAGGTGATGCGCATGGAAGAAGGCCTCGATACCGGAGCGATCCTTCTCTCGGAAACGGTTGAAATCCGCGATGACGATACGGCGGCGTCTTTGCACGACCGGCTTTCGCTGGTCGGCGCGCAATTGTTGCCGCGCTTTTTGTCGGCGCTTGGCCGCGGCGGTCTCGTCGAAACGCCCCAACCGGCGGAGGGCGTCACCTATGCCGCCAAAATCTCATCCATTGAAGCAAAGATCGACTGGGCGATGTCGGCGCGCGAAGTCGATTGTCATATCAGGGGGCTGTCGCCGTTTCCGGGCGCCTGGTTTGAAGCGAGAGGCGAGCGCGTCAAGGCATTGATGTCGCGCACCTTATCGGGGGCTGGCGCGCCGGGTGAAGTACTCGACCTTGGCGATACCCTCGTCATTGCCTGCGGCGAGGACGCCGTCGAACTCGTAAAGCTGCAACGAGCCGGCAAGAGCGCGCAGGACGCGTCAATTTTTCTTCGCGGCTTTCCGCTGCAAAAAGGCGAGCGGCTTTGATGCCGCGCTATGTTCTCGAGCTCGAATTCGACGGAGGCCCGTTTGTCGGCTGGCAGCGCCAGGAGAATGGCGTCGCCGTGCAGAGCGTCCTTGAAGACGCTGTCTTCCGGTTCTGCGGCGAGCGCGTCACCGCTCATTCGGCGGGACGGACGGACGCCGGCGTTCATGCGCTCGCCATGACAATTCATATCGATATTGAAAAAGAAACAGACGCGCACACGATCCGTGAAGCGGTGAACTATTATTTAAAGCCGTCGCCGGTCGCCGTGCTGACGGCTGCTCGCGCGGCGGATGACTTTCACGCACGCTTTTCCGCGACCAGGCGCCATTATCTGTATCGCATCCTGAACCGCCGCGCGCCGCTGACGCTCGACGCAGGAAGGGTCTGGCGGCTTGCGACGCCGCTTGACGCCGGCGCCATGCACGACGCGGCGCAAGTGTTGATCGGCAAGCACGATTTCACGACATTTCGCGCGTCAACCTGTCAGGCGGTGACGCCGGTGAAGACGCTGACGTCGATTTCAGTAGCCCGTCGCGGCGAAGAAATTCAGATCGAAACATCTGCGCGCTCGTTCCTGCATCATCAGGTGCGCTCTATGGTCGGCAGTCTGGTCGAAGTTGGGATCGGGCGCTGGAGCGTCGCCGATTTCGCTGACGCGTTTCGGGCGTGCGACCGGCGGCGCTGTGGGCAAGTGGCGCCCGCAGAAGGGCTCTATTTCGTCAGGGCCGATTACGATCAGGCGGGATAAAACGCCCTCAAGGCCCATGATCCGAAACTGTCAATCACAACGCCGACGAGCGCCAGAGCCACAAACGCCGCTGCAGCCTGGGCCGGTTGGACGTTGAGGCCGCGCCGGATGATCCCCCAGATCAAGAAGGCGGTAAGGATGAAGACCGGCAGGCCGAGGAGACCCCCTGCGGCGGCGCTCGCCGTCGACGCCATCAGTGCGATCGGCGGCAATTGAGCCGCAGCGATTACCGGCTGGATCCAGTTATATCCGACAATGAGATCGGCGGCGCGATCGCTGGCGCCGCTCGCGCGCGCCAGCATGACGAGTAAAGCAAGACTTGCGGCCCAATCGAGCGCGTAGGTCGCAAGATCGGCAACGAGCAACGCCGCCAGCGGCGCGGTCTGATAGAGCGTATCGGGAAAATCGGGAACCCGCGCTGCCGCGCGCCGCGCCGAGAGGGTGAACAGTGCAACCAGAGGCGCCGCATAAAAAAACGCGGAAAAAGAGCCGAAGACGGCGTCAATCGACCGATCCAGCTCGGCTTTCCAGTCGCCGGCGTTGAGCGCCATTTTCGAGGCGCCGGCGATTTGCCGGGCTGCGGCGTCGAATGACGTCATTTGCGCCCGCCGAAGAACGCGAAATAGCGATCGAGGATAGTTTCATAGATGTCGGTCAGCCCCAATATGTCCTTGATCGCCGCATGCTCGTCAATTTTGTGAATTGTCTTGCCGACAAGACCAAACTCACAGACCGGCGCGACGTTTTTGATATAGCGCGCATCAGACGTGCCGCCGCTGGTCGACTGCTCGGGAGTAAGGCCGGTCTTGTCCTTGATCGCCGCCGAAATGAGACCGAGAAAGTTTTCGTCTGTGGTCAAGAACGCGTCGCCGGAGCATACCGCCGACAATTCGTAACGCACGCCCGCAGCCGCGGCCGCTTCGTCGAGTTTGGAGCGAAGGTAAGCCTCAAGGCTGGCGCCGGTCCAGGTCGGGTTGAAACGGACATTGAACCGCGCGGCCGCTTTGGCAGGAATGACATTGGCTGCCGGATTGCCGACATGGATGTCGGTGATCTGAAGGCTCGACGGCTGGAAGCGGTCATAGCCGTCGTCGAGCGGCGTCTCGCTTAAGGTGAGGAGTTTTTTCAGCAAGGCCGGGATCGGGTTTTGTGCGCGTGCGGGGTAAGCGACATGGCCTTGAGAGCCGAAAACCGTCAGCCAGCAATTGGTGCTGCCGCGCCGCCCAACCTTGATCATGTCGCCGAGCGCTTCGCTTGATGACGGTTCGCCGACGAGGCAATGCGAGATTTTCTCACCCTCCTCCGCCATCCAGCCGAGGATTTTTCTGGTGCCGTTAATCGCCGGCCCTTCCTCATCTCCGGTGATTAAGAGGACGATGGAGCCTTCAGGCTTTTTGGCGATGACACGTTCGGCGGCTGCTACGAATGCGGCGATCGACCCTTTCATATCCGCAGCGCCCCGCCCGTATATCGCGCCGTCTCTTTCTGTCGGCTCGAACGGGGGCGATTTCCAATCGTCCGCGTCGCCCGCTGGCACCACATCGGTGTGCCCGGCAAAACAGAAGACGGGCTCGCGCGTTCCCCACCGCGCGTACAGATTGTCGACCGGGTCGGCGCCGGGTTCGTCAAAAACCATTCGCCTGCAGACGAAGCCGAGATCTGTCAGTTTTTCTTGCAACACCGTCAGCGCGCCTTCATCGTTCGGCGTCACCGAGGGTCTTCGGATCAGCGCGCGCGTCAACTCAAGGGGATAGATTTTCGGCATTGCAGTCTGGTAGACCAGAGGCTCTGTCCTCACAAGGAGCCGTCAATGCCGAAGATTGATCTCGATACGGTTCCTGTCTTTACTGGCACCGGATATCCTCCGCCCTATGCGGGCGCCGTCAGCGGTCGCAGCCGCAAGCGGATCGGCGACGCCGGCGGCCTCACGCAATACGGCGTCAATATCTGCACCTTGAAGCCGGGCGCGGCCTCAGCGCAACGACATTGGCACCTGAATGAGGATGAGTTCGTCTACATCCTCTCCGGCGAAGCTTTTCTGGTCGAGGATTGCGGCGAGGTATTGTTGAAAGCGGGCGACGCGGCGGCCTTTCCCGCCGGCGCCGCGAACGGTCACCACCTCGTCAATCGCTCGGGCGCCGTGACGGTCTTTCTCGAAGTTGGATCGCGTGCGGCGACGGAGACGGTTGAATACACTGACCCCTCCGTCGACATGAGGGCGGTCAAAGGCGAGAACGGCTGGCGTTACGAGCGCAAGGACGGCCGGGTTTGGTGAGTGTTAGCTTTAGCGCCGACGCCGCCGCCCCTAAAATTGCAGACGGAGCGTTCCTGAAACGGCGATCGCCTCGATCTCATAATCGCCGGTGAAAGCGCCCCTGAAAAGATTTTCCTGCGTAGAGCCGTCGAGCGCAAAATGCGTATCATCGAATATTGCGTAAGCAACGCCGAGATCGCCGCTGACGCGCGCGCCGAACGCCTGGCTGACGCCCGCCGCGAACCACACGCGGTCGCCGTCCGGAACGCGAGGATGCTCAAAAGTCTCGTTGACTGGCGATTGGTCCCACATCAGGCCGGCGCGAAGCGTTGTGGATTTCGTCGCTTCGAATTCGGCGCCGAGCGATGCCTGCCAGCTGTCGCTCCAGTTCTGGGTGACGACTTCCGGCGGCGTTGCGCCGTCGTTGAAGGCGACCGCCACCACGTCGAAGCTGGACCAGAAAGTGCGCTTGCCGGACGCGAGCAGAGCAAACCGGTCGGTGGCGGCAAAACGTCCGCCGAAAGCGACCGACCCCGGCGTTGCGAGCGAGGTCGAAAACCGGTCCGCCCCGAACAAGCCGGCCGCCCCGTTCAGGATTTGACCTGCCGCGCTGCCGGCAAGGTCGAATTGCGCGTCGCCGGATATCCCGTGGTCGACCTTGGAGTGAAAAGAGACGCCGGCGTGGAGGCGCGGCGACAATGCCGCCTGGGCGCCGATCACATATCCGAGATCAATGTCATCACCCTTGAACGAGGCGTCGAGATCGCTCGATTGCGGCGCAAATCCGGGGATCAAACTCGCCGCCGCGATCCCGCCCGCATCGATGGTCGAGGTCAAGCTGAGATCGGCGTATTGCAGGCGAAGCCCCGCGCCGATCGCGAAATTGTCGGTGATTTCGAGGGCGATGACGGGCGTGAGTTCAATGACTTTCAATTCGCTGTCGCGCGCCTGATAGCGAACCGCCGATGTCTCGGAATAGCGTGTTTTAAGGCCAAAAGGCGCGTTGGCGACAAGACCGAGGGTCAATCTATCTGACACCGGGAAGGCGATCGTGACATTCGGGATGAGCGCCGATGGGATGACTCCCTCGTCAGCTGTATCGCCAGCAACCGGCGCGACGCCCAGCAAGGTTCCCGAGGCGTTGTCATACCGCGTCATCGGAAAAAAGCCGGTCGCGCTGAGATCGATCTCGGCATTGGCGATGCCGGCGATCGAGGCTGGGTTATAGGCCGCAAAAGCCGGTTCGCCCCGCTCAGCCTCGGCCCCGGCGAAAGCGCGCCCGAGGGCGGCGGCGTTTTGATGTTCGAGCGTAAAGCCGCCAGCCGCTGCCTCTGAAAAGGCGGACAGCACGAGTGCGTAGGTGGTTAACGAGCCAAGTTTCCGGTAGGCGTTACTCATCAATTCTTCCTGTCACTGATTTGCCCCTAGGTAGGACCGCGAAATAGTTAACTGATTCTGACGCTCGTACCGCAGCTACTCCTAAAGAAAATAATAGGCGATTCAATGTTCCGAAATTAGCGGAATGTGAAAAAGAGTGTTGAAATTAACGATTTATTAATAATAATCTATCTGAGCGCCCGGAGTTCAACGTAATGACACCGGGCCTCTAGGTGGAGTCTGGGTACGCAATGATCAAATCATATGAAGAGCTGGTTGGCGCTCTCGGTCGCGAGCAGCGTTTTCGCCGCCGCCGTTTCGGGGCGCATGAACTCTTCAGTGGTGCCCCGCCGATTCTGTTTTTTGACGATCTTCCGTTCGAACTGAAAAATATTAGCGGATCCGGTGTCGGTGCGACCACTCGAAACGAAATCGATGGCCCGCTTCTACAAATCAATCATATCGGCACTCTGCGCCTTGTTCAGCATGGTGAAGAGCTTTTTAGGGGCCCCGCCCGATGCGCGCGGTCCGAAGGCTTGCCCGGCCGAGTATTTTCCGGGTTCGCGCTCGACAACGATCAGTTCGACCTTGAGAGCCTGAAAAGGCTCAATGCGCGAGTTGTCGCCAAATCCCATTTCCGCCTGACAACGCATGATGCATTAGCGGTGGAATATCGCGCGTTTTGTTCCGACGTTATCGCATTTGTCGGCGCGCATTGCATGCGGATTGAGCGGCTGCTGGTGCCGATTGAGCAGTCGATGACGCCCGCCGATAAAATTGAAGTGTTCGGCGAGTTGATGGATGCCGTAAAATCGGACTGGCGCGCGCTGCTGCAGAAGGGGAACGAATTTGCGCTCGGGGTCCGGCACGAGAAATCCCGCATGGCCGCGATGAAGCAATACACTGAAGCTGCAGTGACTCCGGTGCTGTTGGGAGGTGCGAGCTGGAATAGGTGTTACTACAAGCCCATGGGCTACCCGGGCGACTTCAAGATGATGAACTTTATGTATGATCAGCGCCCGGAAGGAGCGACAATCCGCGACCAATTTCTTCATGGGCTCGGCCTTATTGCAGGGCGACCAATTTACACCCGCATGCTAACTCTTTCTCGGATCATTACTAAGCATTTCGAGGGGCGCACCCAGGATCTAGAGCGCAAATGTGCGAGTATCGGTTGCGGTCCCGCGAGAGA
This sequence comes from Pseudomonadota bacterium, assembly GCA_038059555.1. Taxonomy (GTDB): domain Bacteria; phylum Pseudomonadota; class Alphaproteobacteria; order Caulobacterales; family Parvularculaceae; genus Amphiplicatus. The sequence goes on from JBBTJH010000294.1 coordinate 11,849, forward strand.
GCTGGAGCACATCGTCGAGGCCTCATCGCCCCAATCGAAGCTGGTCGCCACCTTGATAGATCAAGAGTTTGAAGCGCTGGATTATGCAGTGGATTTCGCGCGCAAGCGGGCTGACGAAAGGCGCCTTGCGATTAATGCATTCAACACTACGTTCAAATCGATGTTCAATCCGTCAGCGATCGGCGCATTGAGAGATCAGGATGTCATTTACTCTCTTGGACTCGTCGATTATTTTAGCCCGCTTCTCGCTAGGAGATTCGTGGCGCGAGCCTATGATCTCATTCGGCCGGGAGGGAAAGTAATCATCGGCAACGCAAGCGATTCCCTCACGGGAACATACTGGACGATGGAGCACGTCCTCGATTGGTCGCTATTTTTCAGGAACAAGGCGGAGATGGCTGACCTTGCGGCAGACGCCCAGGGGGCGAAGGTTTCAATTGAGTCCGATGCTCTAGACTCTATTTATTTCCTTGTCGTTGAAAAACCGGCCTGAACGAAGTGATCAGGCTGCGTCGATCTTCACGCCTGACTCAAAGACGATCGAAGCGGTGGTTCCCCGACCCAATTGAGATTGTAAGGTCAATTTGGCGCGTTGATCGCGAAATATTTTGTCCGCCAATGTTAGTCCGAGTCCGACGCCTTCCAGCGTTCTGGTTCTTACGTCTTGCGCTATTGAGAACGGTTTAAATGCCGCATCAATCTGCTGGGCGGTCATGCCACCTCCGGCGTCGGAAATCAGGATTTCATAGCCGCCCATCGGAAGCTTGCGGCCGGCGATGGTGACGGTCTGGCCGGGAGAAGAGGCGGCGATCGCATTTTCAACGATATTGAGCAATGCATAAATCGTGTGTGTCGAATCGATGTGTAGAGATGCAGGCGATATCGCATCGACCTCGATCTGGACCGAAGTCTTTCTTGCGATCTCCTTCGCTTGCTCCGCAACTGCGGCGACGATGTCCGAAAGGTCCGTTGGTTCACGCTCATAGCGGATTACGCCAGCCGTGGCGTCAGCGTAACGAAGCATTTTTCCCAGCCGCTTCAGCAGTTGTATCGCTGATACATGAATCTGGGCTAGATGACTGGGCGCCATGTCGTCCGGATTGGCCTGTAACACTTCGGTGAAGCCGATTATCTGGTGCAGCGGCGTCCGCAGTTCGTGACTCAGGATCGAAAGGAAATTCAACTTCGCTTTATCGGCGGCTGTAGCCTCGATAAGCAGCTGTTGGATATATACCGCATCTTCTTCGCGCTGCCGATTACGGTAGTAATCCAAGCGAGAGCGAATTTCCTGAATGTAGGTCGTCACCCCGGAGACAATCGAAATCCATGCAAAGAAAAAAAGCCCCGATAACACCTCAACTTCGCTTTTTGGCGAAAACACGGTGACGGTCGCCAACCACGCGGCAAATGACATGACGTATATCGTGATGCTCGTGCGGAAATTCATGCGCTGGAGGCAAGCATACAGTATGAAGACAGCGAAAATCCCAATGATGTATGGTGGCGCCCCCGTCGGCGGCGCCAGTGCGATCATCGCGACAATAGAGAAAGACCCGATCAGCATGACGCTCGCCGTGCCTAACTTGAAATGCTTCCTGAACTGCGGCAGCATCGACATTGAAACGATAAAGATAGCAATCGGACCGCATATCGCCCATCGCAATATCAGGATTTCGGCAAGGTGTCGGTCAAATGTGAGGAAGTCGAGAATGCCGAACAGGTAGTAAAATCCGATCCCGGCAAAGTTTATTAGTAGGTCCTTAGGCAACTCGTTTTCGATGGCGTAATCGCGATACTCGCGTTCAAGCGTCGGATCGGCAAAATATGCCCGGCCGAGATCGATCAGCTGTTTAGGCGGCTCGCCGAAGAATGCGCGCTCCACCGCCTTTGCGAGTGATGAAAAACCAACCATTCCAAGAGTCTCTTGCCGAAACTGAAAATGCTCTGAAATGGTTAAGGTGAAGTTTGCAAACCTAGCCGTAAGTTAGAAACCTGCGTTAGGTTTTTATCCCAATATGGTGGGCACACGTGGTTTCAAAGTGAGCGTCCTGGGAACGTCGCCTTACGACGCGCGGCGGATCAGTTCAGACAGCACTTCTTGAACTTCTTGCCCGATCCGCATGGGCACGGGTCATTGCGTCCGACGTGAAGGGCGGCTGACGCAGGTGATAAATGCATGGCGAGGCGGGCGGCGTTCATGGCTTCGAGGCAGTCGGCGATCAGCGTGTCGGCGTTGCGGCGAACGTCTTCGTCGATATCTTTCGACATGCTTTCTCCATCGAGCGCCCGGCTGACGAGGGAGGCGATGCAGCTTAATGAGGATTGGACGTTCT